>CAJXJG010000299.1 GCA_913054425.1 uncultured Fidelibacterota bacterium | reverse complement strand
AGACGATTGTTTTATGTTGGATTAACCCGTGCCATCGAAAAAGTCTATTTATTATATTCCAGACATCGACGAAAGATGGGCTTGGATTATACCATAGGCCTTGCATCACGCTTCCTGCAAGAGATACCAGTGGAAAACCTGGAAAATATATCTTTCAACTCAGCATTAATGCGAAAAGTTACTACCAGCAAACGAGGAAAGAGAACCAAGGTAAAAGTGACCCGCAGTATCACTTTATTTGATGATTTTATGGTAGGCGATTATGTAAAACATGCCATTTTTGGCATAGGAAAAATAATGGCTTTAAGCGGTTCAGGTGAAAACCAGCGGGTTGGAGTAGTCTTCAAAGACGGGCTCAAGAAAAAACTGATTGTAAAATATGCAAACCTGAAAAAAGTTGATACTTCGGCTGTAAATTAATTTCTTTTTCCCCACTTTCTTCACAGAATTTAAAAGTACTTTTTAATCCCTAAACTTCTTTCCGTGTAATTTTTTCCTGCTTAACTTCTTTGAGACTCAATCTCAATAGTGAAACTCCGTGAATGAAACCAAAAAACTGAGAGAAATCCTCCACCAGAAAAACCTGCGCTATACACCGCAAAGACAGGAAGTCTGGGATGAGATCTGCGCTACAAAGGAACATCGGGATGCGGAGGATATTTATAATTCATTAAGGAAACGTCAGACCAATGTATCCCGCGCAACTGTATACCGCACCATTGATATCCTTGTAAAAAATAACCTCGTCCGCCGCCTGGACCTGGGCGATGGACGGTCCCGGTTTGAGAATAAAATAGGAATTGCTCACCATGATCATATAGTATGTTTGGATTGCAGGAAAATCGTAGAATTCATGAATGAAAAGATTGAAGAATTGCAAGAACAGGTTGCAAAAGAAATGGGCTTCGAAATCGTCCGGCATGTACACCAGTTGTTCGGGCGCTGTCTGGATGAAAAATGTCCGAACAAGTGACCATTGCTTCGTTGGAAACAGGTGAAATTGCCACAATCGAAGGTTATTTGAATGAACAGATATCCCAATCAAGGCTGGTAGAAATGGGACTTCTGCCAGGAACTCCAGTTCGAATGATCAAGAAAACACCAATGAACGGGCCTGTGGAAATCAAGGTACGGGATTTTTATCTGTCATTACGAATGAGAGATGCCCTAAATATCCTGGTTAAGAAATGACTCCAGTATCAGCAATGAAGAAGCAAACCGGCGAGTGGGTTGCTTTAATGGGAAATCCAAATTCAGGTAAAACAGCACTGTTTAACCTCCTTACGGGGTTGAATCAGAAGGTGTCCAATTATCCCGGTATAACCGTAGAAAGGAAAATGGGGCGTGCAGTTTTAAATGATCAATGCCAGGTACAGGTTCTGGATCTACCCGGCACCTACAGCCTGACTCCCGAATCTTTTGATGAACGGATTGTGTCGGAAGAAATTCTTTCCTGGCTGCACGGACCTGCTCGCCCCCGGGTACTTATCTCCGTAGTTGATGCATCGAATCTTGAACGCAACCTGTACCTTACTTCTCAACTGTTGGATCTGAACATCCCGGTAATTGCCGCTTTAAACATGATGGACCTGGTAAAACAAAATGGCAATCCCGTGGCTCCGAAAAAATTGTGTGAGGCATTGGGAACTGCAGAAGTTTTACACATGTCAGCCCGGAAAAATTGGGGTGTGGAAGAATTGAAGGAAGTTATCGCACAAGTGATAAATGAGCCTGTACATGGAAAACCTGACCTGCCATTCGCCCTGACCGGACCTGTGCGTTCAAACCTAGTTCATTTAACGGAATTTTTCAAAAAGGAATTTGGTTATAGCCCCAGGTTTTCCTGGGCTCAGGCTTTGAGAATCATCACCCGTGATTCAGTACTGGATGGATATCTTCACTCCCAGGTGTCCGGTGTGAATTTGGATGATAAGCAAGTTAAGGAATTGCAGGAACTAAGGGATACCTCCATCTCTAAATTAAAAAGCCAGGGGATCCAGCCCCAAACCCTGGAAGCAACTCTCCGGTATCGCTGGCTGGATAGCGTTTTAAAAAAAGCCGGGAAACCGAAGGTAGAAATTTTAGATCGTTCTACCACCAGTGAAAAAGCAGACAAGATACTGACTCACCCTTTTCTTGGGCCGGTTATATTTATTGGACTGCTTACTTTTATGTTCCAATCCATTTTCGCCTGGGCGACAGTACCAATGGACTGGATCACCCGGGGATTTGCAATCTTTGGTGAATGGATTTTGGATACCCTCCCAGCCGGAATACTCCGCGATTTACTCGTTGAAGGAATTATTGGTGGTGTGGGTGCTATTCTCATATTTCTCCCTCAAATCATGATCCTGGTATTATTCATGACCCTATTAGAAGATTCCGGATACATGGCCAGGGTTGCTTTTATGCTGGATCGCCTCATGACTAAGGTAGGTCTCCACGGGCGGTCCGTCTTTCCAATGATGACCGGTTATGCCTGCGCTATTCCCGGGATCATGGCAACCCGAACTATTGAAAATTGGAAAGAACGGTTAGTGACGATTCTGGTTCTGCCGCTGATGAGCTGCAGCGCCCGTCTTCCTGTTTATGCACTTATGATTGGTGCCTTCATTCCCCATAAA
>CAJXJG010000298.1 GCA_913054425.1 uncultured Fidelibacterota bacterium | reverse complement strand
AGTGTGCCATGACCCTTTTAATAAAAAAACAGACTTAACTTATTTTAAATAAATAACCTTTTGTGATTTTGACTTATCTCCAAAACGGAGATTTATGAAATAAACTCCACTGGGAAGATTTCTCGCATTCCACAGAATCTCGTTATATCCCGATTCAATTTGCTCTATTACAAACGTTTCCACCAGACGACCGGTTATATCATAAATCTGTAGAGAGGTATTGTCACGCCCTTCCGGGATCCCCACCGAAAAACGGATGGTGGTGGTAGGATTGAAAGGATTAGGATAGGCAGGAAAAAGAGAAAAAGTCCCGGGAATCAAACTGTTTTCATCAACTGATAAAATTTCCACGATATCATTTTCATCCCTTGGTAGAATTTTGAATTCACCATAGGAATAAAATAAAATACCTGTGACTTGATAAGAGGTACCTAAAACCGGCATGAATTCATCATAAATAAAATCATCCACTCTCACCGGGCCGGATCCATCATCCAAGGACCATTCGCCATACCCAAAGTCATCGTTGTCACAGGTTCCCTCTACTCTCACCAGAACCCCTTCGAAAGCTTCGGAATTATCTCCCCCGGTACTGATTTCACCTGTGGATACTAAACTTGGTTCGATACCGTTATCACTTGCACCCAGTATCTCAAAATCTGTGAGTCCCAACAAGATTGTTACATTGCTATATTCGCCAACGGTACCAGATAGGGTTACGCTGTCGCCAACGGTTACATCTTCGGTATAATTGATCATGATGCCGGACCACGCCGCCACGGAGTCCTGTACGAAAAACATATCATCATATCTAAAAGAACCCGTCGTTATGATACCAGAGATCTTAACTTCTTGATCAAAGAGCGGTGAATCCCCTGAGAAGTCGGTTGTGTATTGAATATCCCGAATAGCTACCAATGAAGCAACTGGAGAATTGGACCCACCGGGAGTTCCCAAATCGCCAGAACCAAAAGATTCCAAGGATTCTCGCCAGTAGAATCCATTGCCATTATCCAAATTGGGATCCAGTAAGGACATGGAAACACCTTCAGTGTTGGGGAAAACATTGGTATCATAGGCTAAGCCGTCAACCACCGTTCCCTCTGGTGATACGAGTTCAATTTCATCTGCAGAATTATCTAGTGAAAAACCACTGTATTGATAATCAATAACAAGGCCGCCATTGGAATTTCCATCAGCATTGTTACCAAGAACCAGAAATTCTCCAGGAGCCAGAGTCAATGATTGGGAAATCGTATGAGAATCAGTCTCATTGTCCATTATAACCCAACCATTCAGATCGATCGTTTCTGAACTTTCATTACTATTATTGTAGATTTCAAACCATTCACCGAATTCGTCATCTACTGACAATGGATCAGGCATGATTTCGTTTATGATGACCACCGATGGATTGATGCGAGGATAGACAAACAGATGAGATTCAATACCGGCTGATTCTTCCCCAGCGGTGAAATAACCCATTCCATCGGTGTCCCAACACACCGCTTCACCCTGAAGTTCCTCAATATAAGGTACCATGACTGGGTCAGCATTAAATGCTTCCCAAAGGTTTTCTTCGGAAGTCCGGCTCCAATAGTAAATCATTGGATAGGTTTTGATCAAAATTTCCAATCCGTTTGGGGAGATATCACCGGCAACTACATTGTATAAACTGAGGGTGGCCACATGATCCAGCGTGTTGAGTTCTGTAGTGGATTGTGGATAAGGAGCCCGGTATACTCGTATGTCTTCCCATTCCCGTTTGGAAACCACATAAATATCTTTTGTGAGGGGATCCACCATCAAGGTTTCCGAATCCCGATTGCCATCCGGATATTGATAGGTAATGGTTTCCACACCGGTGAGTGTGGTTTCAACAGGTTCCTGATTAGCATCTACATCCGGTTCGGGAACACGATATATGTATTTCTCATCATATTGGGAATAATTATCTCCGATCTCGCCGATATAGATATAAGATTCTCCCTCATCAGGTCCGGGTCCAACGGCAATGTCCTCCCAATCCCGAGCATCGGCACCTTCAATAATGTAGATGCCAAGATGTTCGCCGCGAAGGTTTAAAGCATAGATAACATTGTCATCGCCGGAATCATTATGACTCCATATGACATTTTCATTTTTCTGACTGGCGGCAAGACCAGAGGCTTCATTGAGCCATTCATATTCAAGCTGGCCTAATTCCACAGCACTGGCAAAATCTGGAGTATCCTGCCCAAAGATATTCTGAACCATAAAACCAACCGTAAAAGTAATTACCCAGTGAAAATTCTTCATCTTGGTGACCTCTATTTTTTGTTATATGGAAAGAAACATTTCAAATCTTCGCTACTCTCCTGGACAGATTGGATACACTTGCGGTGGAGTTTCATCTTCCTGGAAAAAATCACTCGAATACGCAAATAGAAATAAGAAAATGGACGGTAGTCTTATCATTCAGTTTTCCCTACTATTTAGATGTATTTCAAACCTTTACAGCTGGTAGGTGTCAATTTAGATTTCAAACTAATTTATCGCAAATATTAATAGGAAATAGACAACATCATGAGCTCTGGGAAAATAATTTAAAATAGAAGAAATTTGATCTTAATTAGGCTGCGCAATCAGATT
>CAJXJG010000297.1 GCA_913054425.1 uncultured Fidelibacterota bacterium | reverse complement strand
CACGGGGTGAAGGTGCAGCCACACGTTACTGGCTATCTGTAAAACACGGTTGCGGGGTGTATCTGCATAACCATGTCTGAAAGACGAAGTCCAAAGCTGAGACCCAGTGATTTCCTTGGCAATATCACTGAAAATTTTGCCACTCTTAATTTTATCCATCAATTCCGCAATACTCGGAATCTGGGGTCCTTTAGTTGCCAAAAATCAACCCTCCATTAAAAAACGGATATTTACATTCTCCGTAGAGAAAATTTAGAACTTCTTTATTTAAACCTATACCAGCAACTTGGAACCGGGATCACCCCACTGGCCTTTTTCCCAAAGAAATTTTTTACTCTTATCCACAATAATTCGCCCATCGGGAGCCAACGAAATTTTTAACCGTTCCAAAGGCCGTGGTGCAGGCCCCTCGAAATGCATTCCCTCCTTGGTAAACCCACTACCATGACAGGGACATTTGTATTTATTTTCCGTATTAAGCCATCTGGGAGTACAACCCAAATGGGTACACAATCCGAAAATCACATAAATTCCTTCTTCATCGCGTACAATCCATACACGCTGATCTTTAATATATTTTGTGCTGACCGCACCCACCGTATAATCACTGGGAAAACCCGCCATAAATACAGGAGAGGGTTCGAAAAGAACTCTGGGAAATAATAGTCTGGCAAAGTAGAGAGACGAAAGCCCCAAGGCTCCCAAAAAACTAGCCCAACCAGCTAAAGAAAAAAAGTCGCGTCGCGACCAGATGGTATCAACTACTTCTTCTTTCTTTTCCTTGCCTTTTGCTTCAGCCATAACAAATCTCTTAAATCTAAATTTTATAAGGGCGCGCTGGCATTTTAACAGCCTCTAGATTAACGTAAAAGAACTGCCAAAGTGTTGGTTTTTAACATAATTGAAATATCGAGTCAAGGCAAGAAGTATTCCAATAATAATTGCCGATTTTACTGCGACTTAATGGCCTGCAAACAAGCCTTTGCAGCGTGAGAAATCCCTTGAAAACCTGTCATTTCGAAGGTTGCAGAATTTGCAAGGTTTGCAACTGTGACTCCTTTTTTTATCAGCAATAATATAATTGGAATAAACTCCGCAGCCTGGCTCGATATAATTTGTACACCAACCACCAGTTTAGTGCGTTTATCTGCAACGATTTTAAATATTTCACCCTCAAATATTTCACTGACACCTTCAACGGGATGGAAGCCTTGTTGCGGCGCAGATTTCATAGAGCACCCCACATAACCCACATCTTTAATCAATCGATTTAACTCGGGCACCCATTCTGGATTAAGCTGTCGCTTTTTGCCCATCGCATTTTCAGCAGCCACCCTTCCCTGTTCCTCAGACATCATATCTGTCACCCGTTTACCCGCAATGCTACCGATGCCATAAATACCCGGAATGCTGGACATCATTTTTTCATCCACAAAAATTTCACCTTCGTTGCCAAGGCGGGCCCCTAGGCTTTCTGCCACTTTGTTTTGTTCAATGCCTTTTATTCGATTCATCATGACGATCAGGTTGGTGGTGAACTTGATTCCGGTTTCAAGAGTCATCTCCAAATCATCTGCGTTTTTAAAAAAGGAAACGATTTTTTTATTGTACAAAATTTTTATCTTCCTGCTTTTTAATTGCGCTTCAATTTTCAAATTGAACTCGGGATCCATCTCAGGGAAAATTTCATCGGTGTCCGTGCACAAAAACACCTTGCAACCCAGTTCCTGAAATCCCAGTGCGGCTTCAATTCCCCACTTCCCAGCGCCCACAAGCAAGACTTTTTCGGGTATGCTTTTTAGCTGGCAAATTTCATCGACAGAAATGATTACATTTTCTTCACGAGGCAAAGTCGAAGAAAAAGAAGGCTCGGAACCCCAGGCTAAAATAATAGCCTTGGCCGTTAGTGTCTGGGTTTTATCGTCGGCTTGCACTAAAATTTCATTGCTGCTGGCGAGGATGCCCTCTCCTTTTAATACAACAACACCTGCCTCTTTAAATTTTTTTTCCAAATCCCGGCTATATTCATCTGCCAGGTTTTCCAGTCTCTGTAATTGAGATTCCCAATTCACAGCGTCAAAGGTATTTTCCGATCGACATTGAGTGCGCAAAATGTTGCGTCTTAAATATCCTTTTTTACCAAGGGCCTCTTTCTCCACAAGACAGACTTTGCCCCCCAACACCGCTGCCCTTAAAGCGGCCTTTGTGCCTGAAAGCCCTCCACCTATAATCACCACATCATATTCTGCCATCGACTATTTTTTCTCTAAAAATATCAGATTAAATTTAAAAACGAAACAAGCCCCACAAGAACCAAGGCTATCGAAGAGATTACCGCATGCAAAGTCACATTCAATCGCTTGCTGATAGGCACCACTAAAAGAATATAACCAAAAACGGTATAACTTAGAATTGAATTCTGGCTGTTAAAATATTTAAGCACAAGAAACAAAAAGAAACTTGCCAGTACAGCAGCATAAATAATTTTGTGGAGCCGGTAGCGCTGCCTGCGATTATCGCTTGGCAGCATGCTGACGCCTATAATAACATTTGTGATGGTCAGTAAAAACGCAAAAAATATAGATAAAAAACTGGGGGAGGTGAATAGGCCTTCAAGTGTGGTGGGTTGCATTGGTCGCGGCCATG
>CAJXJG010000296.1 GCA_913054425.1 uncultured Fidelibacterota bacterium | reverse complement strand
TGCCGGGTGACATTGCTGGGCAGATGAAAAGCATTGCTAGTATTATTGGATCAGTAGTAAAACTGGCAAAGGGTAACAGCTTTACACCTCCGAGTCTGGAAAATGCACCTGCAAAGGCAAGTGATTATTCTCCTGACCCTTTTAAGTAGATAAAATATATATCTTGTGCTTGCACGCTACTATCATAATTGGTAAACAAGTGTCTACCTTTATCAAATACAGGCATGTGCATTTATAGAAACCCGGAAAATGGTATTATTGAAATAATTAGCAAATCCCTTCCATCCTTGGCAGGGGTCTTTTTCTACTGTACATTTAGATGAATATTATTTATAGGGCTGCCCAATTACAGGAGTGCATATTTTATGCGATGGTGGTATATTTATTGCCTTGGATAGGCAACTCACAAAACAGGATCATAACCGGAATTTATTCTTCAACTCCATTCATGAAATGTTCTGGGGGTTTGGAATAGCATTTCATTCATCCTATGCAATCATTCCACTCTTTTTAAAGGAATTGGATGCTCCTACCATTATAATCAGTTCAATAGCAGGTATTTTTGTAGTCGGTTCTTCAATTCCCCAAATTATTACAGCTTTTGTCGGGCGAAATATCCGTAATATGAAATTGTCAGTGATTGTTGCCCATGGGTGTATTCTCCCGCCCATTCTTCTGGCTGGTTTTGTTTTTATTCAAACGGGATTAACGGGATCCGCTGGATGGATGTTCTATTTTTCCTGTTATATCTTATTTACGCTCGGACTGGGGATTGTCTTTCCTCTCTGGGCCGATTTTCTTGATACCGTGCATCTTGCTGATAAGCGGGGGCAATTTTTTGGTATTTCGTTTCTCTTTAATTGCATGGCAGGATTGCTGGGGGGAATCACGGTCAAAAAGCTTTTATCCAGTTCAATTGTGTTTCCGGTTAATTTTGGGTATGGGTTGATCATTTATGCTGTCAGCATTGCGTGTGCAACCTCGCTCTTTATATTTTACAGAACAACAACCAATGTTCGTCATTCCGATTCAAAATCCCTCACAGACTTTTTTGGGGAAATCAGGCAAATACTGAAAAGAGATCATAATTTCAGGAATTACATTTTCAGCAGGATATTGCTGACCGTCAACTATCCCGCAATTTCTCTTTATGCGGTGTATGCCCAGGACAAACTGAATTTTGCCATGAGTGAAGCGGGAACTTTTACAATTATTTTTATGTCTGTAGCCGGTCTTTCCGGATATGCAACCGGTAAATTCGGTGACAGGTTTGGACACAAGCACGCTATGGTTCTTGTCTTTCTGTCCTACCTGGGCGCCCTTGTTTCAGCTCTTCTGGCTACATCAATCTTGCATGCCTACATCATTTTTGTTTTCCTTGGACTCGGTATGGGAGGCTGGTTGACATCCGCCATGAGTCTCATCTATGAATTTGCCGGTGATAGGGACAAAAAAATCTACTTTGCCCTTACCGACAGCCTCACAGCGCCGTTTGTACTTTTATCGATTATCTTAACCGGAATATGTGTCCCCCTGTACGGAATGGAAATAGTATTTATTGGCATTGGTATATTTTTAGTTCTGGGAATTTTATCCCTTGTTTTTATAACAAAAGATCCCAAAGTAGTTCATACAAAATTCGAATCCACACCTCTGGTTTAGTCTATTATTTTTCACAGGGTTTATGAACAGTTTCATATCCGACCCAACTGTCATTGTCATTCCCGGTTTGGTCGGCCTGCCTGCCGCAGGCGAGGATTTCAGATGGTAAGACTGCTATTCATTGTTCTCCATTTTTAGCTTCTACTGGATTCCTTCTTCCGAAGGAATGACAAAGGGAAGGATGTTTGGTTCCATCTATTTTTTTCTTTTTTACTATTGGTAAAAAGAAATTGGAAGGATTAAATTTCAATCAGGATATTCTTTTAGAACCCTTTGCAAAACCATTTAAATGGTTGTAACAACTAACAAATTCTGATAACCCATGATTTTAGTCGTGGGTTTGATAAACGGAAAGAATTGAACCCGTTTCAACGAGTTGTCGCAGTCACATGTTTTGTAAATGGTTCTTTTAATATAATTTCCCGTGACACATATTTTTTAGAAAGGAGAGTCTTGCCATGATAAAAATATCACAACTGCTTCTTAACAAGGGAAATCAAATCTGGTCAGTTGAGCCGAAAATAACCATATTTGAAGCCTTGGAAATAATGTCTGAAAAAAAAATAGGCGCTTTACTCGTAATGGAGGAGGAGAAACTGGTGGGTATTTTTTCAGAGCGGGATTATGCCCGAAAGGTAATCCTGAAAGGAAAATCATCAAAAAATACACCGGTTGGTGAGTTGATGACAAAAAAGGTTTTTTACATCGATCCTCAAAAAACCATCAGTGATTGCATGGCAATGATGACTGCGAAACGCATCCGGCATGTCCCCGTTATTGAGGATGAAAAAGTGATTGGGATTGTCACCATTGGTGATGTTGTGAATCAAATCATCACAGAGCAGGAAGTCACAATTCACCATCTGGAAAATTATATCACCGGCACTAACTGAACAAATTTTTGGAGAGATGGCAGAGTCTGGCTGAACGCGCCGCACTCGAAATGCGGTTTCCGATTTATCGGAACGGGGGTTCGAATCCCTCTCT
>CAJXJG010000295.1 GCA_913054425.1 uncultured Fidelibacterota bacterium | reverse complement strand
AATTTCAGAGATACCCAAATTAAGGGAAATCGCTGAATTATCAAGTGCAACCGAATAAATTAAAAAAATAATCGTGGGAAAACCGAATATGTTATTCTATCTGAAAAACCAATTTTCTTATCAATCGTAATAATGCGGAATCCGGTTGTCCATTTACCAAATAAATTTTATTTTTATTCTGTATGCGTTTGAATAAATATCTTGCCAAATCAGGTGTTGCCTCTCGACGCAAATCAGACAAACTCATTCAAGCTGCAACAACTTTTGTAAATGGAGAACTGATTACAGATCCGGCCTTCAATGTAAAAATAGATGACGTAGTGAAATATGATGGTCAAAAACTATCTTTAGTAACTGAGATAATGGTTATAATGCTGAATAAACCGAAAAATATCATTACAACTGTAAAAGACACCCATAACAGAAAAACTGTTTTAGACCTTATTCCCATTACAAATCGGTTGTTTCCAATTGGACGATTGGATAAGGACACTACAGGACTTGTTTTTCTCACGAACAATGGTGAATTAGCAAATTACCTGATGCATCCAAAAAATAAGATTCCCCGGGTTTATCAAGCAGAAATCGAAGGGAAGCTAAACCAAAAGGCAATCACGAGAATGAAAAAGGGAATCTATATCGGTGATGGTGAATTTGGTCGGTCCGAATTTGTTCATCAGAAAACCGTAAAAAAAAGGTCAATTGTGACCCTAAAATTACATGAAGGGAAAAAACGTGAGATTCGAAGAATATTTAGGTTTTTAAAAATAAAATTGTTTTCCCTCCAAAGGATACAATATGGTGAAATTATTCTTGGGAATCTACCCCTCGGACACTGGAGATTCCTCTCTGTAGATGAAACCGAAATTCTAAAGAACAACTACAGGAGTAGATTTAAAATTGATTGATTTTTTTTCAAATGATAATGTGTAGGTTTTACCATTGACAAAAGTTAATTTCACCGGCTTTTTGAGAGTTTAATATCATGATATTAGCAATTGACGGTACAGCTGCCTCCGGAAAAAGTACTACAGCGAAAATGGTAGCCTCACAGCTTGATTTTATCTATTTGGATACTGGTGCAATGTACCGGGCGGTGACGCTTGCAATTTTAGATCAATCAGTTGAATTGAATGATGAAGCAGCGTTAAGATCCCTTTTGACAGATTTGGACTTAGAGGTAAAGCCAGGTAAAGAAGGGATAAGCATCTTATTAAAAGGAAAAGATGTATCCAAGGAAATTCGGTCCCTAATTGTTACTGAAAACGTAAGTGCGGTTAGCGCCATACCTATAGTAAGGGAAGCAATGGTTAATATCCAAAGGACTCTGGGGAGTCAAACGGATTGTATCGTAGAAGGTCGGGATATCGGAACAGTGGTTTTTCCGGATGCTGATTTCAAGTTTTTTATTGTAGCTGAAGTGGAAACCCGTGCCCGGCGACGTCAACAAGACTTATTAACCCTTGGAGAAAAACGATCAATTAAGGAATTGATCAAGGATTTGAAATCCCGTGATCAGAAAGATTCCTCCCGATCCCATTCTCCATTAACAAAAGCCGCTGATGCGGTGGAATTAGATACGACTCATCTTTCGATTGATGAACAGGTAAAATTTATTGTTGAATTCATCAAGTCGAAAAATGAAAAAAGGAAAGATAAAATGACAGAGAAAGACACAAAAGAAGTGGAAGTTGAAGAAATAGATGTTGAAGCATCAATAACTGCCATTCCCCAAACTAGTATAGAAATATCAGACCAGGGGAATGATGCTGAAAATTCACCATCCGTTGACTATTTAGGACCAGAATTATTTCGGGATGTACACATGGTAGAGTTTAAAGAATTGGATCAGGATACTATTGATGTAATTGTTCCCGAAGAAATTAAGGAACAGTATTTAAGAACATTCAAAGATATTTCTGAGCATGATATGATTAACGGACGGGTAATTGGAATTACTGATAATGATATTCTCGTAGATATTGGATTCAAATCCGAGGGAATTATTGACCGGTCTGAATTTCCAAATGACAAGTTGCCAAAAATTGGAGAAAAAATCGAACTATATCTTGAAAAACTTGAAGATAAACACGGTCATACAATCCTCTCAAAAGCTAAAGCTGATTTTATGCAACGCTGGAAACGATTACGAGAAACTTTTGAAACTGGTGCAACCTTTACAGGAAATATTACCCGAAGGACAAAAGGGGGGTTGATTGTGGACATTGGAGATATTGAAGCATTTCTTCCCGGTTCCCAAATTGATATTCGTCCGGTAAAAGATTTTGATCAATTCCTGGATCAGGATATGGAATTAAAAATTGTCAAATTCAACGAATCACGGAAAAATATTGTTGTATCCCACAAGGCAATTCTTGAAGAAGATCTCAAAGAATTACGTGAAGACCTTTTTAAGAAAATTGAAATAGGGGGAATACTGGAAGGACGGGTAAAAAATATCACTGATTTCGGTGTATTTATCGATTTAGGCGGATTGGATGGTTTACTTCATATTACCGATCTGTCTTGGGGCCGAGTGATTCATCCTTCGGAAATTGTAAAACTGGACGAAGAAATTACAGTAAAAATTATCGATTACGATGAAGAGAAAAAACGGGTATCCCTGGGATTGAAACAATTAACACCTCACCCATGGGATGG
>CAJXJG010000294.1 GCA_913054425.1 uncultured Fidelibacterota bacterium | reverse complement strand
CGATTTGTATGAAGAAAATATTTTAATAGCTGTTGAATCAGCTGAATCAACGGGTAATCATCTGTAACAAGGTATTTTAGGAAAGAGGGGGTTTTTGCCCCTGCGGCGAGCAGTGGAGCTGGAGTTATTTTCTACATTTGCCTTAATGCCCCAGTTATATCCTCTTCATTTAATTTCATGAGCCAGTGATGTTCCTTCCGTTGCCTTCTTGCCCTGAAAGGGTAGCATGGGGTAGATCCAGTAAATACACGATCATTTCGGAAACCGATATTTAACACCCTTTTTTTCACAAAATTCTTTCAGAGTGTAATCCAATGAACCTTCTTTTTTTTCCAGTTGGAGATATTCATAATATGTGTCTGCGAAATCTTTAAGACCTTTCCGTCTTAAAATCTTTATTTCCCTGATTTCTTCCCGGGTCATCTGAAATACTTCAGAAGTAGATTCATTCAAGGAATCTTGCAACCAATTATCTTCTGACTTTGACTGACTCAATGACATGCTCCTTTTTACTACTCCTCGTCCTCATAAACCATTTTAATGTGAGTGGTTTCGTTTTCTTACGGTAAGAATACCGTACTAATGAAAAAATGAGAAGGGGGGTTGGAGTGGAGCAGTGTATTACTGGTATCTGAAGGTCTTTCAATCTAATAATAAGAAGGTGTTATAATGGGCCATGGAGAAGTTAATGGAGAAATTTATAGAACTCATAATGATGCTCCTTGTTTTTTGGTTGGCTACGAATTTTTTGATGAGGTTTTTGCCCGGTTTAGCCACTCAACTCCCGCTTCCTATTTATGAGTTTTTATATGCATTTACGGGGGTTGGGGAAGATATACCCCAAGACCCTACCGGATTTTTTTCACCTGAACCTGGCCCTGACTCTTGATAGATGAAAATCTAATTTTTACTATTACTCGAATTCCCTCGACGCTGGGGTCCAGTGGGGGTGGTTTGAGTAACTTTGTTTCCTGCGTGAGAGTCCAGTTGACAGCCGTATAAATTATTATACAAGCTCACTCGTTTTGTAAAAGAAAAAGCACACATCACAACACCCAAAAATTCAAAACTTTTAGAAGTACTTTATTAAATGGTGGGTTACAAGCCCGAATATTTTTTGGCATGCCGCTTGCTCTTTATTATTTAAGTAAGCCTAGCAGCCCGGCTAATTTCATGATCCATAATTGAGAAAAGGTTTAAACCCTTTAAATTAAATGTGGAAATACCTTAAGTAGTTACCGGATATTCCGACCCGGTAAGCGGAGGAAAAAATGGAGAGCGTTAGATCTGCGATAAATTTTGATAAAGAAAAATTATCAGGCATGAAAGTCCTGATGATAGATGATACCCCTTCCAACCTTGATATTTTGGGGCATATTTTAAAACAGGTAGGTCTCAATGTTTCAGTGGCTCTCAATGGAACCATTGCCCTAAAAATTATTAATGAGGACAAACCTGATCTGGTTTTACTAGACATCATGATGCCGGACATTAGTGGTTATGATGTTTGCAGGAAACTAAAGAAAAATGATGACACCAAAGATATTCCAGTAATTTTTATCACCGCAATGGCACAAACCGAAGACCTGATTGAGGGGTTTGAAGTTGGCGGTGCAGATTATGTTGTTAAACCATTTGAGGAAAGGGAAGTGCTGGCAAGAATCGGATCACAATTATCCCTGAGAAAAATTGCTTATGAAAAGGAGGAATTAATAAGGAAACTGGATTCCCTTTCTCGAATTGATCCATTAACTAAACTTTCAAATCGAAGAGATATTTTTGAAAAATTGGAATATGAGCAAGCTAAGTACGAGCGATTTGGCAAGGATTTCTCTATTATCTTAGGCGATATAGATTACTTCAAAAAAATAAACGATCAGTTTGGTCACGATGCGGGTGACTGCGTACTAAAAGAAGTAGCAGATATCTTAAAAAGTTCTATCAGAAAGGTTGATTTTGTGGCCAGATGGGGAGGTGAAGAGTTTTTGGCGTTATTAACCGAGACCAATTTGTCTGGGGCAGCACGAGTAGCAGAAAAAATAAAAATTACTATTGAAAAACATAAGTATGAATTTAATAAGAACCCAGCCCAGGTAACCATGAGCTTTGGCGTTGCCTGTCATGCTGGTAAAAATGGGAAAATCGAAGGGCTTATTAAAACAGCTGATAAGCTACTCTACAAAGCTAAGGAAAATGGAAGAAATCAAGTTCAAACTATGTAGATACTGGAATTTGTTGGACTATTACCATCTTGGGGTTGGGATCCAGTAAGGGTACAGCTTCTAAATACAGGTGTACGAAAAAGGTCTGCTATCGGCCAAAAGCGGACCCGACCCCTGCATAAATTTACTCGTTTATTACTTATATACTTTCTCCTGGAAATCTGTTTTTAAACCACTCTGAAATTAGTGGATAGACTGTATCATCCGTTGATATTTCGTAGTTCAACTCATCACTTAAGAGAGTCAGTGACATGAGTAGCCTTTCTCTAAGCGGGACACCTATTATTGCCAATTTTGTATTTATATTTTCCATTAAATCATCAAGCTTCTTCGGGTCATTTAGTTCTTCCAGTTCAGTCATTGCACTAATCTCCTCTATTTCCCGCCAACATCCAAATCTTAATTTTATTTCTCGCTGGTTTTAAAATTATTTATACCTATAAAAAA
>CAJXJG010000293.1 GCA_913054425.1 uncultured Fidelibacterota bacterium | reverse complement strand
TCCTCTTTCAATACATTGCGCAATACTATCTGCTACAACGCGATCTGCCCTATTCAGTATTTCTGTATCCAACTCTTGTTTACCCGGTGTATCTGAACCCATGGCAGTAATGTGTGTCCCCGGCTGAACCCAATCCGAAACTATTAATGGTTCTGTTGAAGGAGTTGTTGTTACAATAAAATTACATGCTTTAGTTAATGACTCTAGATCTGTAGAAGATACCGAATAGCCTTGCTTATTCATTTCAGCACAATAAGCATCCGTATGATCCACATGTCTGCCCCACACTTTTACATGTTTACAATCTACAATTCCAGATAAATATTCCAATTGCAGCCGAGCCTGTGTGCCTGTTCCAATTATGCCGATGCAGTCAACATTATCCGGTGCAAGATATTTGGCCACCACTGCACCGGCAGCCGCTGTGCGTATATTCGTCAGGTGCGCTTCATCATGGAGTATTGCAACAGGTGCACCTGTTTTTTGGCTGTAAGCGAGCATCATGCCCTGGGATGATGGCAAGCCTAACGCAGCATTATTAAAAAAACCGGATGCAATTTTGATAACATATATATCATCATTCTTGATATAACCATATTTGATATGCACATCACCGGGAGGATCATCAAAAATGAGTTCACCTACAGGAGGAACAACCACATTTCCATTGGAATATTGAACAAATCCATCCTCAATGGCTGGAACTATATCCAATCCTTTAAGGGCTTCTTTTATTTGAGTGAGATTATATACTTTCAAGCGAGAACTTGTTTTAACACATCCTGGCTGATATTAGCACCGCAGATCACGATAACCACTTTTTTTCCATTATAACGATCTTTATCCTTTAAGAATGCAGCAACGGATGCACCTGCAGCCCCTTCCATCATTATATGGTGTTTCATTAATCCTGTTCTTAAGCCATCAGCGATCTCATCTTCTGATAGCAGTACAAAATGATCAATCACATTTTGACAAATTGGAAACGTTATTGCATCTTCCTCTACCCCACCTGCAGTCCCATCCGACAATGTGGGTTCTGATGGCAGATCCAGAATTTTTCCTGCCTGCAGTGATTCATACATGACACATGAATTTTTGGGTGATGCCGCAACAATTTTTACATTTGGTTTGATAGATTTTAAATAGGTACCGATACCGCCAATCATTCCGCCCCCGCCAACGGAAACTATGACAGCATCAATATCTTCTAATTGTTCAGACACTTCCACTCCTATCGTTCCTTGACCGCAAACCACTGCTTCATCATTATAAGGCGATATGTATACTCCGCCGCTCTCTTTGACCAATTCCTGGGCCCGTGCTTCAGCGTCCAGGCAATCCGTTCCGAAAAACTCGATGTCACCACCATAAAATTTGATCATTTCCAATTTGGCTGGAGATGTGCCTTCTGGAACAATGACCTTGCCATTCATACCCAACAATGAGGCGCCTAACGAAACTGCCGCCCCATGATTTCCCGTTGAAGCAGCATAGGCATTGCCCTTGCGTTCTTCTTTAGGAAGAGACGTCAGTTTACTCATAGCTCCTCGAAATTTAAAGGAGCCAGTTTTTTGTATACAATCCAGTTTCAGATGCACATCTGCATCTGCTAATTGGCTTAAATAAGGAGAATGCTGCACCGGTGTATAATTAATATATGGTGCAATGGTTTCACCTGTTGTTTTTATAGCTTCAGCTGTGATCACAATGTCTTAAAGACCTTGTCGCTTAATTCAAGTGCCTTGATCAAATGCTCTCTTTTAGCACCATAACCAAAACGGAGATACTTATCCATGCCGTACCAGTCTCCAGCAACAAGGAGCACGCTTTGTTCATCACGAATACGTTCGACCAATTTTGTTGAGTTTACATCAAAGCTATAGCTCATAAATGCCATGGCCCCTGCTTCCGGCGGAATGAAACGAAAGTGATTATTATATGAATCCACCCAATTCTGAATAATATCCAGATTCGCATGGAGTACTGATCGGGTTCTGGCCAGAGTTTGTTGACGCATTTCAGGCTGTAGAATCTTGGTGGCCATAAGATCACTTAAGCGACCCAGGCAAATGGACGTATGATCCTTGACTTCCCAGGCACTGTGCATATATGAATTGCTGCCAATGGTCCAGCCAACACGCAGCCCAGGGAATCCATATGCTTTGGAAAGACCACAATTAACAATAGCTTTATCATAACCCATGTTGATAAAACTGGTGGATTCTTCACCATTCAATTCCGCACCGCGATAGACCTCATCTGACAGAACATAAGCCCCCGCTTTATCCGCAATATCGATGATGGCCTTTACCTGTTCATGGGGCAGGACCGATCCCGTGGGATTATTGGGATGGCACACAGCGATCATTTTTGTTTTTTCGGTGACCATGGATTCCAGTTCATCCAGATCGAGTTTCCAGTTCAACTCTTCTTTCAGTGCAATCTCTTTTACATCCACACCAATGGCACGGGCAATACCTCTTATTTGCAAATAATTGGGCACCATGTAGATGAGTTCATCCCCGGCACTCAACAGAGTAAGGATCGCAACCAAATTTGCTTCTGCTGAACCGTTGGTCACCAATACGTCAGCAGCTGAAACATTTTCATAAAGACCACTTATAGCATCCCGCAATTCTGGCGAACCTTGGGTGGGGCTATAGGTCAATTCTGTATTGAGGATCT
>CAJXJG010000292.1 GCA_913054425.1 uncultured Fidelibacterota bacterium | reverse complement strand
GTAATGGTACCGTAATACCCCATTCCGATGTAAGATTGAAATACCTGGTTTTTATCTGCAATGGTCTGTAATTCTTTCAGGAGAGCGTGTTCACTTTCCCCCGCTTTCAATTGGAGAGAATTCATATCCAGAACTGAAGCGGGAATTGTTTCACTGATGAGTTCATCAAGGGATGATAATCCGCATGATTTCAGCATAGACTGAATTTCTTCATCAGATGGACCTAAATGACGATTAATAAAAGGATTGTTTTGTGATGGTCGGATCATTTTAATTGGTGATTAGAATTCTAAATAAGTTGCTGAAAAGGGTTTATTTCAAAAACAAATTTAGGATAATTGGGGGAATAAAAGTAAGGATTACGCTACATAAAAATATTAATTTCCCCAGTTTATTGGGCTGATGAAGTTTACAAGGTAAAAAAAGAAAAAGCAGAAAATAACATTTTATGGATGATGTAATCGTTGTCGGCGGAGGAATTGTAGGGCTTGCTACAGCTTACAAACTGCTGGAACAAAAACCAGGATTGAAGCTGCGGATTCTTGAAAAGGAGAAATCTCCGGGACTTCACCAAAGCGGTCATAACAGCGGAGTCATCCATTCTGGTATTTATTATAAGCCCGGTTCAATGAAGGCAAGCAATTGTCGCCGGGGAGTAAATGAACTTCTCCTGTTTTGCGATAAACACAATGTACAATATGACTTGTGCGGTAAGGTAATTGTAGCGATTAATCTAGGGGAAGTGGACAGACAGGCTTGAAGCGCCCTACAGGCGGGGGCTGGAAAAAGGTATGTCCGATATAAGGATCGTTGATTCATAAGAGCTAAGAGACTTGGAGCCCTATGCCACGGGAATAAAAGCGCTACACGTTCCCGCCACGGGGATCATTGATTATACAGCTGTTGTTGATGAGCTTGCCAGGCAGATCATAAAACGAGGAGGTGAAATCAAAACGGAAGCCACTGTAAAAGGTTTTGTTAAGAAAAGAGAGGAATGTATTGTCAACACTCAAACATATGATTATCCTACCAGGCTGGTGATTAATTGTGCCGGACTTTACTCCGATAAAATTGCCCAGCTGGCAGGGGAAAACTCTTCCATCAGCATCATTCCTTTTAGAGGAGAATACTATGTGCTGAAACCTGAAAGCCGACACATGGTGAATTCGTTGATTTACCCGGTTCCTGATTCCAGGTTTCCTTTCTTGGGAGTCCACTTTACACGAAGAACAAATGGTTCTGTAGAAGCAGGGCCAAACGCTGTTCTTGCTTGGGCTCGGGAGGGATATCGAAGGCGGGATGTTAATCTCATGGAGGTTTGGGGTTTGGTTACCAATCCGGGGTTTTGGAAGATCGGACGTAGTTATTGGAAAACTGGAATTATTGAACAAGCAAGGTCACTTATTAAACCGCTTTTTGTAAAAGCATTACAGCGTCTTGTGCCGGAAATTCAAGGCTCTGATTTAGAACCAGGGGGATCAGGTATCAGGGCACAGGCAATGGATAAATCCGGAAAATTGCTGGATGACTTTTACATCATTCAGTCAGAAAGGTTTATCCATGTTCTGAATGCGCCGTCACCTGCGGCTACGGCGTCCTTTGCAATCGGCACCACCATTGCTGGACAGGCTTTGCAGGATCTTTTTGGGGAATAAATATTTTACTGTGAACAGGAAAGGTTTCTGTTCTAAGGAAATCATTGTAAATTAATAAGCTAAAAAATAGTAAGTTTTGACATTACTTACTTTGGCACAGTCGTTTAAAATAAAAAGGAAGTTTAATCAATGAAAGTTGAAATGTCCCGTTTTAAGAACGGGGAAAAAGAAAATCCATTTAATGCAGGTGCACCTCAGGTTGGTGCATTTTTTATATTTTTTCAATTAGGAGTTATATGAACTTAATACAGGATCTAATCGGTTTGCAGAAAATAGATTCTCAATTGGCAGAAATTGAAGAATTACTTGGAGATTTACCAATAAAAGTAGCTGACTTGCAAAACACAGAAGATAACTTGATTTCTGATTTTGAGCGGGGGAAGGCGCGCTTAAAAGAAATAGCTGTCGAACTGCATAAGACCGAAATGAACTTAATAGAGTTTAAGGAGAAGATTGATAAGCTAAAAGATCAGCTATATTTGGTGACAAACAATAAACAATATGATGCGTTAATGTTAGAAATTGATCATTTTAAAGAAGATTTGGATAGTGGTGAGACGACAGAATTGGAGCTTTTAGAAGAGAAAGATCAGCTTGCAGAACAAGTGAAAAGTCAAGAACAAAGCTTGGAATCCTTGAGTAAGGACTTATCTTCCCAGCGAGTTAAGCTGGAGCATGCATTGGCAGCTTCCAGTTCAGAGAAAAAAGACCTTGAAAAACGTCGTGAGGAAAAAACCAAAGAACTGAGCGTGAATATACTTGCGCGGTATAAAAGAATACTATCCGCCCGAAATGGGTTAGCAGTGGTCTCCTTAGGAGGAAGGTCCTGCGGCGGATGCGGCGCAGCCTTGCCACCACAACTGGTAGCAGAGGTAAAAACACTTATGACGATACAGAACTGTAGTATCTGTGGCCGTTTTCTTTTTTGGGAAAAATCAGAATAGATATTTAAAAAATTGAGTCGGTTGAGTGACTGCTCCGACACTTGTGTCGGGGAGGAAAGTCCGAGCACTGCAGGACAGGGTGCCTCCTAACGGGAGGAGTCCGC
>CAJXJG010000291.1 GCA_913054425.1 uncultured Fidelibacterota bacterium | reverse complement strand
CCAAAAGGCAGGCTGTAGGCTATATCTTTTGGTTCACAAAAGGATGACGCTTCCATACTTAACACAAATAATGATTATTAAAAGTGTTTTTCATTAAATAATTAATACTTTTATAACATGTTAGAAAAAATAATAAATAACATTTCTGAAATGCCTTGGGTACTAATCCCAGGATTATAAGTACCTCTTCTAATCTATCTTAGACAATTTTTCAATTTTTCAATAATTATAATTATTGTAATCTCAGCGCTGAGATTACAATAACTTTAACTTAGATATATGCCTATACAAACACCATTTCATCCGAGAACCTCAGAACACAACAAAGCTCTTGATTGGAAGGATTGGGCAGGCTATTTTGCTGCCAATTCATACAATGTGGTTTCTGATTTCGAATATTATGCTTTTAGACATTCTGCAGGATTAGTCGATATTACACCGCTTTTTAAATATAAAATTACCGGTAAGGATGCAATGATGTTTCTGTCTCGCATTATTGTAAAGGATATCAGTAAGTTGAAGTTGAATCAGGCAACTTACTGTTGCTGGTGTGACGATAGGGGTATGGTCATAGATGATGGTACTGTTATGCGCTTCGGCGAGAATGAATATTTTTTGACGGCTGCAGACCCTTCATATTCATGGTTTTCAAGATTTATTAAAAAACTGGATGTCCATATTGAAGATATTACCGATAGTTTTTGTGGATTAGCTTTGCAAGGTCCTACGTCTAGAGACATTCTCAAAAACATGTGTGATGCAGATCTAGATAGTATGAAATTTTTCTGGACGACTGATGCAAATTCAGAGGGATTTAAATTTAAAATTTCACGTACAGGATATACGGGAGATCTAGGCTATGAATTATGGGTTAAAAATGAAGATGCATTGAATTTGTTTGATGCAATTTGGAAGGCAGGACAGGATTATAATATTAGAATGGCTGGAATTGCCGCCTTGGATATTGCAAGGCTAGAAGCGGGTTTAATTATGAATGGTGTTGATTATCACGGCTCATTACATGCCCTAATTCCTGAACAAATGAGTTCTCCTTATGAACTTGGACTAGGATGGACAGTCAATTTAGACCGAAAGCCATTTATGGGGCAAAGAGCCTTAAAGAAAGAAAAGAAGAACGGATCTCGATGGGCAACGGTTGGAATTGATATCAATTGGCCTGACTTAGAAAAATTGTATAAAAAACATGGACTGCCACCACACATACAGGCTGGTGCCTGGCGACATTCAGTACCAATATACCATAAGCAACAAAAATCCAAACAAATTGGGTATGCGACTAGCGGAACATGGTCACCAATATTAAAAAAGAATATAGCTCTTGCTACCATAGAAATAGATTATGCCAAATCAGGTACTGAAGTTAATTTTGAAGTAATGGTGGAGCATCATAGAGAATTGGTACGAGCCATTGTTGGCAAACCTCAATTTTTCAATCCAAAAAGAAAACGGGCAATCCTTTAAAAATAAAACAATGAGCAAAAAATACGATGCAATAATAATTGGCGGAGGTCATAACGGATTGATTAATGCCGCATATTTGGCCAAAGCAGGAAAGAAGGTTTTAGTATTAGAAAAAAGATATGTTCTTGGAGGTGCAGCCGTTTCAGAAGAAATTCATCCAGGATTTACTTTTTCGGTGTGTAGTTATGTTGTGAGTTTATTTCGACCACATATTATTAGGGAGTTAAGCCTTGTAAAACATGGGTATGATATCATACCTATGGATGCTTCATATCAACCACTTCCAGATGGTGATATTGGGCTCTGTAAATGGGGAGACGCTGCTAAAACAAGAAGAGAAATTGCACGATTCAGTAAAAAAGATTCAGAAGTTTATGGTGAGTTTAATAAAGTAATGACTCATATGGCTAAATTGGCTAAAGAGGTTATAGATCATCCAGCGCCTGATGTAGCTTCCATCAACCCAAAAGAGCTCTCGTCATTGTTGAGAATGGGTAAGGTTTTTAAAAATTTAGGGTCTGAATTACTTCAGATGAATACTAAGCTGTTAACTATGAGTAGTGCTGATTTTCTTGATCTCTGGTTTGAATCTGAAATTTTAAAAGGTCCATTGGCCGTAAGCGGGATTATTGGAACATTTTTAGGCGTCCGTTCACCAGGTACTGCTTACGTTTTACTTCATCATTATATGGGTGAATTGGATGGTGCATTTCGATCTTGGGGCTTTTCAAAAGGAGGAACAGGAGGCGTAAGTAATGCATGTGCGGATGCTGCACGAAGTTTTGGAGCCGAAATTAGAACGAATGTAAGTGTGTCTAACGTTAAAATTGTAAACGGAAAGGCAATGGGAGTTATTTTGGCTAATGGAGATGAAATAGATTCTAAAATAGTTGTTTCAAACCTAGATCCTAACCGAACCTATTTAAAAATGATTGGGGAAGACAATCTTTCGTCTGATATTACCAAAGAGATCAAAAGATTTAAAATGAGAGGCAGTTCAGGAAAAGTCAATTTTGCCCTCAATGGTGTCCCCAATTTCTGTAGGAAGCGAAAAGGGCTTGAGTACATGAAGGGTGATATTGCAATTGTTCCTAATGTTGATTATGCAGAGAAAGCCTACGACCAGGCAAAGTATGGTGAGTTTTCAGAAAGACCTTTTATTAATATCGTAGTCCCTTCACTCATAGATCCAACATTGGCACCTCCAGGGAAACACGTGATGTCTTGTTTTGTACAATA
>CAJXJG010000290.1 GCA_913054425.1 uncultured Fidelibacterota bacterium | reverse complement strand
TCCCGCCATTTATTAAAAACAGGATTTGAATTCCGTAATTATTCAATCGATCGACAAGGAAGTGATACATGGTTTGGTAGAACAGTTGGTTATTCCGATGAAAAACCACGAATTCAATCCCAGAATATCCAGGGTGCAACTCCGACTGAAATTGTTGCTTTTGTCCAGGATCAAATGGAATTCAACGATATGATTGTGAATGTTGGTTTCCGCTTTGACGGTTTTAATGCTGGTACAGACAAAGGTGTTTGGGACATTGACAAGGATGGAAAAAAGATGTGGGAAAACACCAACATCAATCCATTTGACCCAACCCAGCGTCGTGCCACCGAAATGAAATCCAAACTCAGCCCCAGGCTGGGAATTTCCTTCCCCGTAGGTGATCAAATGGCTTTTCGTTATGCATATGGCACTTTTTTCCAGCGGCCAACATTTTATGATCTGCTGGAAAACTATATGGTTCAGATGGATGGCGGAACCGAATCAGGATATTTTGTTTACATTGGTAACCCAAATCTAGACCCCATGGAAACGAATATTTATGAAATGGGTCTTCAGTATAGTCTTTCACCCAGTCTTAAGCTGGATGTGGCCGGTTATTACAAAGATATTTCAAACTTGGTAGCTGCTCAGGAAGTGACAAACTTAGCCTATGTGGATGAAGGAAAAGGCTACGATAACCCCAGTGGTTGGTCAACAGATGACCCCTATCAGGCGACGCACTATATCTACAAAACAAGTGATCACTTTGGGAATGTAAAAGGGGTAGAAATGAGCCTATCCAAATCCGGTGCGTCCGGATTAACAGGTAGAGCTTCCTACACGTATTCAATTGCAAAAGGTACCGCATCAGATAAAATGAATGCAGGTGCCGGAAATATCAGTCAATCTGAAGCACGCCGAAAGGGTATTATGACCATGACAACGCTGGATTGGCATAGGCCTCATGTAATTAATGGTTACGTAGATTACCATACATCAATGCGTGGGATGATTAACCGTATTGGCGGAAACTTTACTTTCAATGCTCAAAGTGGATTGCCCTTATCCGCCAGAGCTGGCGCTGCAGGTGCTGCTCTAAAAGAACGGGCCCCCATGACCGTAGATGTGAACGCTCGCATCGATGCAACATTGAATTTAGGGACCGTAAAACCAACCGTATTTTTCTTAATTGAAAATGTATTGAATCGAACTAATGTGGTGGCCATTGCAGACCCGGCGTCTTATTTCGATAAATCTTCTGCTTATTATAATGTGGCAGGCGGACCTCGAAATAACCTGCTGGCCTATGGCGCGCCCATGACCTTCCATTTCGGCGTTTCCATTAACTATTAAGTCAAGCAAAAACAGGAGAATTAAAAATGAAAAAAACAATGAATCAAATCTCCCAGATAGCTATAGCAGGCATATTGATGTTTGGCTTCGTAGCTGAATTGGGCGCAAAAGATAAACTGGATATTTTGAAACTCAGGCAGGGAATATTCTATAAAGAGTTTTCACCTGTCTTGGATCAAACCTATGTTTTCCACACCAACAATAACCTATGGATGGGTTGGGATTCTTACGGGAATACGGGTGACCAAACTTGTTCTGCCATCATCCCAGGCTGGGTTTATCCCGGGTGTTTTACCACGGAAGGTGGAAAAGGATTCTTGAACTACAATTGCCGTGCAGGCTATTGGATTGTGGGTAAGGTAGGCGGTGAATTTGTAGAAGGAACCACGGGTGAATATGTTGTATCAAGAGGCACAGAACCGGGCTTAACCACCATGGGTTGGGCCGGAACTGACAGTGACTATAACAAAGAGCCTTGGGTGAGTGTCACCGAATGGACCATTAAAGATATGAATGTTACGGTCCAGGCAACGCGACGTTCCTGGAGTTTCCCTGGAGTTAAAAATCATTACTTTAAAGTGGGTGCACCGACCACCGACTTCGATTTTAATGATTTTGTCTTGGAGGATATTTTACTCATTAATACAGGAACTTCTGATGTGACTGACCTGATTTTGGGCGGTAAAGCAGATCATGATGCTACTTGGAATGTTCCATTCCCAGATTGGGATTTTCCTTTCTGGACCGATGATCAGGTGGATTACGATGAGGTATCAATGGCAACCCACTTCATAGATGGGGACAATCAAGGTTCAGCGGCAAATGATTTTGGCATCGATGATGATGGTCGTGATTATCGTAATGTCCGTGTCGGGCAAGTGGCTGTGAACCTGAATGGTAAAAACCATGATGCATTAACACCCACAGACATAACACATATGTGGTGGACAGGGGACGAAGATCCTCAAACCCCTTCTGCTCGCCATGCCATGGCAAGCCTTGGCTTTTCCGGAGGTGACAAAAAAGGTATAAATCCGAGTCCAATGGATATGCGTTATTTACAGGCCTATGGCCCATTTACTTTGGCAGCTGGAGATACGGTTAAACTTACGTTTGCTGTTATTGCTGGTTCAGGAATGGATAATGTGCGTAATGCGGCCGCTGCAGCGAAACAAGCTTATGATTGGAATTACAATCTACCGAAACCACCTTCAGCTCCTTCTGTTACCAGTGTAGCGACAACTTCTACAGGAGCAGTGAAAATTGATTGGGCTTATACAGCAGGCCAGCAAGCAGCCGTGGACCCGGATATTGGGTCAGCCGATTTTGCCGGTTTTCGGGTGTATCGGACAGTTGCAGCACCTGCTTCAAATACAGCCGCACTATTC
>CAJXJG010000289.1 GCA_913054425.1 uncultured Fidelibacterota bacterium | reverse complement strand
TTGTCATTTTGGATCATACCATGACGGTGTTTGATAAACCCGTTGAATTGGACTTGTTGTATATAACTGAAAAGATTCAGGAAGCATTGGATAATTGCAGCCAGTGCACCGGTTTAGAATCCGTGGAAGTGAATTATAACGAAAACTGGAATCTGTCAGGGTTGCCCCTAAAAGTAGAAGATGCTTCCTATAACCTATTGTTTCCAGAGTCAATTGAAGGAACATTATACTCTTATAACTCTGGGTACATTCCCGAAACATTTCTTACTCCTGGAGAAGGATATTGGTTACGTTTCCCCAGCCTTGGCAGTTCCAGTATTACCGGTAATCCAATCAATAACCTGACTATCAGTTTGAGCGAAGGCTGGAACCTTGTTTCTGGTATATCCGAAGATATATCTATCTATGCTGTTTCTGATCCGGGCAGTATTATCGTTCCGGGAACTCTTTACGGCTTCAATGAGGGCTATGTAGAAACGGATATTCTAGTTCCCGGGAAGGGTTATTGGCTCAGGGCTAATGAAACTGGTGAAATCACACTGACAGCAGGAACTTCTGCCGGCAGTGCACCAATTGACTTCAGTTTGAAGGCTAAAGTCAACTCCATAACTATCAACGGTACGGAACTGTATTATGGCATCGAACTTTCAGGAGAAGAAATGCTCAGTTACAGTTTACCTCCAAAACCACTCTCAGGGGCATTTGACATCCGCTTTGCCGGTGACACAAAACTCTGTTCAACGGATGAATGTGTAATTGAGGTAATGAATGACGATAATTCACTTATTATACAATTCGATATAAAAGATGGTGAAAACTGGAAACTATTCCCTTTCATTGCGAACGGAACGGAGTGGAGTGCGGCAATCTCATTAGCTGATCAAGGGCAAATCAGTTTGGATACAGAGGTTGAAAAGTGGATTTTAAGAAAGTCCCAATCAGCCATTCCCAATACTTTTGCCTTACGTCCTGCATATCCAAATCCCTTTAATCCGGTGACAACAATTTCGTTTTCAATTCCCAATAATGTTGTAGAGACGCAACATGCTGCGTCTCTACTAATTTATGACATCACAGGAAAATTGGTAGAAACCCTTATGGATGAACAACAGACACCGGGACATCACACCATCCAATGGAATGCAAACACCTTCTCCAGCGGTGTGTATTTTATCCGGCTTAAATCAGGAACATATTCACAATCACAAAAACTTATTCTGTTGAAGTAAAATTTAGAGAAAACATAAAAAGAAGGGTTCCATTTGGGAATCCCGCTTTAGTTTCTGTCCTACACCATACACTTTGTTGAATGAATAGGATCAATGATCTATAAAATATTAAAAAGGAATACGATACCTGTTTTCTGTATTTGTATTTTATTTGCGCAGGAAAAAAGAGACTCGTCAGGTCAAATTCACCCATTAGAAAAATACCGCTCCTCAATACACCTGGTTTCACATGGCGCTGTTCCAGCGGGAATCGCTTATTTGATCAAAACAGAAAATGATTGGAAAAAGCGGGCATTGACTTATCTGTTAGCAAATCTTGTTGACAGTGATCATTTTCTTGCTCAACCGGTTTATGATTCCAATAGATGCAGCATTAACTTACACCCCCTGCATTCTGAATATGCGTTATTTGGATTTAGTCTTTTAGCCTTAAATCCGTTGACAAAAGATGTAGGGACAGGATTATTAATCCACATGGGACTTGATTACATAGATTGCGAATTGATGCAGAAAAATAATTCAATTCAAACTGACGCATTCAATGAATATACTTTAGCGCATTTTCTGTTCTGGTATGGAATAGGGAAATATTCCAATCTGCAGGCGGATGAAATGTTTGCCATTTCCATGGTATGGGAAGTAACTGAACTTAAATTACCTTTTCATTTTGCCAGGGAAGGGTGGGTGAATAAGTCAGTTGATCTGGTTGCTAACTATTTTGGATTTATATCTGGAAGAGGATAGTAACCTGTGCCTGGTAAAATCAAAATATTAACGGGAAAATTTAGACAATGAAGGATGGAATCAGCATTTTTAATCTTGCTCTATATCCTTCGAAAACAATACATTGACTCACTCAAAATAAATGGAGGACTAAGCCATGCTGATAAATAAATACGTACTTTCAATCTTCATAATTTCCACGTTTTGTTATGCACAAAATCCTATTGATGCTTTTTTATCTGGAAATAACACCTTTGTTTTAGTTGGAGATGTTTCCGATGAAATATTTGAACCGAGAGACCTTGATTTTCATCCCACCCGTGAAAATGAACTGTGGGTGCTGAACAAAGGCGGTACCCCTTATAACAGTAATACACAATACGTAGAAAATGTCTGTGTTCCGCAGAACAGCGATGTAACCTTTACTATTTATGATTCCTACGGTGATGGGATTTGTTGCAGTTATGGGATTGGTTCTTACGATGTGGATGTGTGTGGCACTACCGTTGCTTCGGGAGGAAATTTTAATAATGAAGAATCAACATCTTTTAATGTAGGTACCTGCAATGATGATTGTGCTGGGAATGAAGTTGAGGTAATCATCACCATTCTTACCGATAATTACGGTGGAGAAACATTCTGGGATGTAGTGGATGATGATAACGGAAATATATATGGAATGCTTGCTGAGTCTGGTGGAAGTACAGTGCTATTTTTCAATACCGGTCTTCCTGAACAAACCTCCGAATATCGAAAAGATGTTGCTTCAAGTCATTTTATGAACACA
>CAJXJG010000288.1 GCA_913054425.1 uncultured Fidelibacterota bacterium | reverse complement strand
ATTATTAAAGATAACGAACCTATTCAAATTGGCAAAAATAAACCAATTCAAAATAATGACACAAATATGACACAATATACCCCTCGATATCTTCGTGAAAACCCGAGCTTCCCAAGCTCGTGACGTGAGTTCGATTCTCATTACCCGCTCTCCATCTGAAAAGCAATTACTGAAAATAAGTGCTTGCTTAATTGACTGAAGCTAGAAATAAATAATGGTAATTAATCCTTTAATAATATATTTAATATAGAATTAGCTTGGACAGTGTTAGGGACTTATATTTAATAATAAAAATGAAGATAGGAGAATCGTAATGAAAAAGACAATGATAATAACCATAGCCATGATGTTGTTGGTGGGCTGCGCAAGTACGGGTTCAGGAAGCACAGAATCACGTGGATCAAGCGACATGCCCTCTTGGTTTTTGGTACCCCCAACTGCTGAAGATGCACTTTACGGTGTGGGACAGGCTAAAAAACAAAACCCAAGTCTGGCTAAACAAACAGCCACCGCCCGGGCCCGTACAGAAATATCTCAAGCAGTCAATGTAAAAGTTGCCAGTTTACTGAAGGACTTTATGCAGGAATCGGGAATTGGGGATAATGCCCAGGCCACTGAGTTTAGTCAAGCTGTCACCAAACAAGTGACAAACAATTCGCTGCAGGGTAGCGCCATAAAAGAAGCGTATGTCGCTAAGGACGGCACCATCTATATCTTGGTTGAATATTCTTTAAACTCTGTGCGGCAGAATGCATTGGATGCAGCAAAAAAAGAAGAAGCACTCTATAATGAATTCAAGGCCAATCAAGGGTTTGATGCTTTAGAAAAAGCCATCAGTGATTTAGATTAATTATTAATCACTACTTTATAATTATGTAAGAATGATGAATGGCTTTGCCTACCGATGGCTGATTTTCATTAGTATATGTGTGGGGCAGGATACACCAACGTGGTTTATGTATCCGCCCCAATTGGATCATTATTATGTCGGGGTTGGGATTGGCCTTCATTTTCAAGAAGATATGGATTCTTTTGCATCCGCTCAAGCCAACGCAACGGCTGAATTAAGCCGTCAAATTCATGTGAAGATTATGGGCGGTTTAGCAGAGGTATCTTCCGGGGCAAAGGCATTTGCAAGGCAATATACACGGGAGGTTATTGATTCCACCGTTTTCCATAAAGTTGTGGCTCATGCCATGCCCATTGATAGCTTTCTTACCCACAATAATGCCTATGTGTTGATGATTATCAATAAAGACCTTTCTTCGGTTTCAATAGATAATATAGATCAAATCAAATCAACAATTGAATATGCCCCTAAAATGAAACGTCGCCCGCTATGGATAAAGAGGCCTCCAAAAAGACGGGGGTTTGTTTATGGAGTAGGATTTGGTTCCACACATCGCCGATTGGTAGACAGTTGGGAAAATTCAGCTAAACAAGCTCGGATAGAAATTGCCAAACAAATGGATACCAGTGTGGGTGCGCTTTTAAAGAATGCCACTGGCGATTATTCAGAAGGAATCCGATGGATTGAAGAAACAACCAATGTGGTTCTGAATGGTGCTACCATCAAAGAACGCTGGCATGATGAAGAGCAAAATATATTCTATACATTAATGGAATATGGAAACATAAAATAGGACTCTACTGTATGCGCAAACAAAATCAATTAATCATGGAAAGATGAGTGAAGGGCCAATAATACTCTCACCCAAAACACTCCAGCGGCATTTCGGATGGTGCTATATTATTTTGGTACAGGAGTAAAATTTATTAAATGATTATTAATAAAAGTGGTTTTAAACAATCCATCATTTTTAAGCTCATCAAGTGGTAAGAGTATGGACTTAAAACGGTTCATTCCCATTCTCATTTTGGTTGCCTGCGCCAGTCCACCGGAAAAACCAAAACCGGATGACACTGCCTCTGCTAAAACAGCCTTCGAAGCACTGGATAAGGAATTGGGTGTTACAGAAGTAGAAAAAGATCTGGCGAATGTTGCATCATCGGTAACGGGTGAAATAACCGATATAGAATCCATAATAGATCCCACCGTCTCAGAGATGGTCGAATACCGCACCGGCGAGCCGGGATGGGTGGAGGTAGAGGAAACGCGCAGTTTTTCCAATGCGATTCCTCCGGATAAAGCCAAACAAGAACTTCTCCAGATTCTGCGCAATAAGGCGGTAAGCAAAAAAGTCCCCGCAAATATAGAGATTACCTCCCTGTTAACCGACATGATGAGTGAATCAAACGGTGTGGCAAATGAACAGACCGCTTGGTCTGGGTTTTTCAAAAGTACAGTATCAGGGGTGATCACGGCCGAAGAGGTTTTAGTGGATGGATTCCCAAAAGAGATAAAGAACGGTTACGAAAAGACCATGAAGCTTAAAGCCTATGTGGAACCGGTGTCTGGTCAACGGGACCCGGGATTTTATATTGATGTAAAGATTGAAAATAACTTACTCCAGTCTGGGGATGAACTTGCTTTTACAGTGACGCCCAGCAAAGACTGCTATATTTATATCTTTAATTTTATGGCGGATCAAAATGCTTTTTTGATGTATCCCAATGACTATATGAAAGAGAATTTTATACAGGCGAAGACAACTTTAGAAATCCCCGATCCCGGGATTCGTAAGCATGTTTCTTTTGTGGTTAGCACATTGCCCGGGGAAAGTATGAGTACAGAATCGGCCTACATTGTTTGCACCAAAGAACCGGTGAAAGTTATTGAAAGT
>CAJXJG010000287.1 GCA_913054425.1 uncultured Fidelibacterota bacterium | reverse complement strand
GGCGATTTTTTGGATGAGCTCTGGACCCAGGGTATGGCAGGCTCAGATTTGCCTGAATCATCCTCCTCCAATGTTTGGACCTGGAACAACAGCTGGAATGCCCTTACAGATTTAGCAACAGATAATTACACATCAGGCAGTGGAGTATTAGTCTATGTATTTGCTGATACAGATTTTGATGGTACAGATGACCTGCCAGTCACCCTTACGGTTGATGGCACCCAGAACACATCCCCTGTAACTATTGCAACCAATGCAAATGATTGGAACCTCTTAGGTAATCCCTATGGATTGGCCTTGGATGTAAATCAATTATTAACAGACAACTCAGTCTTTAATGCCACTGTATATGTATACGATAATGAACTAACTGCCTATAAGACTCACAATGGTGTTACAGGAGACTTAGCTGAAGGATTGGTCTCTCCATTCAGTGGATTCTGGATCCAGGCTGGTGCCGATGGCAACTCTTTTGAGTTTACTGAAGAAAGTATTGTCAGTAGCTATGGCAGTGCAGGCCGTTCAACTACTTTTGATTCCACCGGAAGTGCAGTTTTCACATTCATTAATGGGGCAAACAGCAGTTCTGTTTATTTATCTTTCAACCTCCAGGGGCAAATCAATTTAGATCCAGCAGATGCACATCGCCTACTTCCTATGGAAGCCAGGTCACACATGACCAGTATGATCCATGAATCAGGAAAATCTCTTTCTATTAATAATCTTCCCTTTGACCTTTCTACTGATATTTCCATGGATATGGATGTAATGATGCTCTCACCCGTAGAAGGTGGATACACAACGCAAGAGCAGGATGTGATCATGGAATGGGATTTATCAAATATTCCTGAGGGCATGGTTTTTACTTTGCTTGATAATACAACGGGCCAAACCATTGATCTTGATGCTTTAGAGACCGCAAACATTACTTTACCTAATAAAGGGATCCTGTCTCTTGAATCCAGTGGATTTATGGGCACCTACCCTGAATTGGATGAATCCCAGTTTACCTTAACGATCCAGGCCGCAACAACGGCAACGGATGTTGATCCAGTCCCGGATGTATTTGCATTGCACCGTGCTTACCCCAACCCATTCAATCCCAGTACGCTTATTGGCTACGATTTACCCCGGGACAGCCATGTTTCTCTTGAAATCTTTGACCTGAATGGAAGGCTGGTAAAAACGCTTATAAATGGCTATTTCAGAGCGGGGAAACATCAAGTCGCCTGGAATGCAGATCAAATCTCATCAGGCATTTATCTCGTTAGACTTGTTACGGGCAAAAAAGTTTTTAATCAAAAAATAACCTATCTCAAGTAGGAACCTATTATGAATAACAAACTCACCACACTCATTATTATTGCTTTAAGCATGCTGACATTTGTTTTAGCCCAGGATCCACCTGATCTGCCCGGTGCTCCCAACCAGGGACCCATTGGTGGATTAGGCTGGCTGGCCATTAGCGGTATAATCATAGCGGCAAAGAAATATTTGAGTAATAATAAATAGAGTTAAGTAAAGTTTCCATATTAAGCCTCACATTCGTGAGGTTTTTTGTTTGTAAAAGAGCCGCCCACAAGGGTTATAATTTTTTGTAGATTTTGCTCTTAACCATATAAAACAAAGAAAGAAAATTAGATGGAATATAGAATTTTAGGAAATACTGGCGTTGAGGTATCGAAACTATGTCTCGGCACAATGACATTCGGTGGGCCGGCGGATGAAAAAGAATCGGCCAACATGTTCAACCTAAGCCGAGATGCAGGCATTAACTTTTTCGATTGTGCAAATGTATATGAGAATGGGCGTTCCGAGGAGATCCTTGGTAAACTAATGGCAGATAGTAGAGAACAGTTGATTATAACCAGCAAGGCATATTTTCCCACCAGTAATGATGTCAATGCTCGTGGAGGAACCAGAAAGCACATCATGACAGCTATCGAGGATAGTTTAAAAAGATTAAAGACTAATTATATTGATCTATATTTTTTACACAGGTTTGACGATTTCACGCCAATTGAAGAAACACTGCGAGCCTTGGAAGATCTGGTTCGCCATGGTAAGGTTCTATATTTGGGTGCCAGTAATTTTGCCGCTTGGCAGATAACAAAAGCACTAGGAATCTCAGCAAAAAATGGATGGTGCAGGTTTGAATGTATTCAACCCATGTATAACCTGGTAAAGCGACAGGCTGAAGTAGAAATATTTCCAATGGCTTTATCAGAAAATATTGGTGTTATCAGTTATTCTCCGCTAGGAGGCGGACTGCTTACGGGTAAATACGGGATTAAAAAAAGGCCCAAGGCGGGTCGCCTGATCGAAAATAAAATGTATAAAAAACGTTATGGTGATCCACAGGTATTTAAAATTGCTGAAAAATTTAGCCATTTGGCTAAAGAACAGGACCTATCACCGATTAGCCTTGCCATAGCCTGGGTTGCAAGCCATCCAGCTGTGACTGCACCTATTATTGGCGGGCGTAATTCAAGTCAGCTGAAAGAATCACTAAAATCTGTGGATATTAAAATGACCGAGAAACTTAGGAACCATATATCAGCATTATCGCCCAATCCTCCGATTGCCACCGATCGAAATGAGGAACAAACTATATATAACTACGGTCAACGATAGATCAATATGAAACACCTTTATCATAGACCAGCGGGGTTTTTTGTTAACTTTTTTTCATCTACCCGATATCCTGTTTATTCTGTTATATTCAGATAATTGAATGAATGATGA
>CAJXJG010000286.1 GCA_913054425.1 uncultured Fidelibacterota bacterium | reverse complement strand
CGTTATGGTGCCATCATTCCCCATCATTACAACAGATAATAGATTAGACTATGGTTCAAAAAGTGACTCATATCATTAAATCTCCCATAATATTTTACTTATTATTATCCCCCTGGGTGATGGGAGCAGAACGTGGAGCAGAACTTCGAACGCTTGATTCATTATTATATGGGAAATTTGAAGCACGATATAAACCTGCCCAGGGCGAGGGTTTGGTTTCGTCTTTTTTTGTTTATAATGACGATACACCCAATACACCCTGGGTTGAGATTGATATTGAACTTCTGGGGCGGTTTAAACAGGTAGTGGATATGAATGCCATGACGCCCGGTTCTCATTTAAGAACACACTATGTACCTTTTAATACCCATCTGGAATTTTTCGAGTATGGTTTTGAGTGGACACCAGACTATGTGGCCTGGTTCATCAATGGTGAAGAAGTATACAGGCAAACAGCCAACCATGTGGCAGATTTAAATCATCCGGTAAAAATTATGATGAATATCTGGAACCCTGTTTTTGAGGACTGGGTTGGAATTTGGGATGAGCGTGTCCTGCCGCGGTTTGCATATTATGACTGGGTGCGTTACGCTTCCTACACTCCGGGCAACGGAGACACGGGGACGAGTAATGATTTTACGCACCAGTGGCAGGATGATTTTACCGAATTTGACACCACCCGATGGGAAAAAAGTGATAATCATACCTGGAATGGTAACCAATCTATATTTATTAAGGAAAATGCAGTCATTGATGATGGTCACCTGATCCTTTGTCTTACCGATGATGAGCATATTGGATACCAGGACCAAACAATACCTTATGCATTATGGGCACGCGCCAAAGGGGATTCAATAACAGTCCGGTTCAGTGAAGAACTAGATCCGCAGACCTCTCAATCAGTAAACAGTTATTCCATAACTGGAGTTTCGGTGAATTCTACAACTCTGATGCCGGACCAACGTACCGTGAAACTGAATGTATCAGGGCTCATACTGGGAAATACGTATAACCTCACAATCCTTGGAATCAAGGATGATGCCCAACCTCCCAATATACAAATGGGTCAATGGCTTCAGATTGATATGCCTCAGTCCTTATCTTTTCCGTTAATGATCAATAATGCTGGCAGTGCATACAATGAGTTTTCACCTGATCAGTTATGGTCATCGTCTGTAGAATACGGACATATGAACGGGAACTATCAGATCACAGATCAGGAAATAGGCAACACCAATCATGAAGATTTGTACCGCTCATCCCTTAACCGTGTTGTCTCTTATAAAATACGAGTCCCCAATGGTATATATTCCACAACCATCAAGCTATCTGAAAATTATTATGATGATGAAGGAGAAAGGTCTTTTGATATTTTTGCTGAGGATTCAATGTGGATTTCAGAGTTAGATATTTTCGCCCTCGCTGAGCAGTATAATGCATTTGATACCACACTTAATGGAATTATAGTAAACGATGGAATTTTGGATTTTTATTTCTCTGCGATGGATTATGGAAGTGGCTATGAATATGCAGGACCGTTTATCAACGCTATGATTGTGGATCAAGATTCAACATTTGAACTTGGAACACATTTCGATATTCTACCACGTGAAAATCAAATTCATATATTTGAGAATTACCCAAATCCCTTTAATCCATCCACTACTTTCAGTTATTCTGTATCTAAACCAGGCAAAACGGAACTCGTTCTATATTCTGTTACGGGACAGTTAGTTTCTCAAATTCTTACGCGCTATAGTCCCGCAGGCGAGCATCAAGTGGTATGGTCAGCAGATGAACTGGCTAGTGGCTTATTTATTGCTAAATTGAATCATAATTCTGAAACAAAAATGAAAAAAATATTGATCGTAAAATGAAAGAGATATTAATTCATGAATAAACAGTTTATTAAAATCATTTTTATTTTAATGGGGATATCAATGTTGACTGCAAAACCATATAGGGGTGGTGAACTGAGGACCATTAATACGTACCGCTACGGTAGGTATGAAGTAAGAATGAAGTCAACTCTAGGTTCGGGTGTAGTCAGTTCTTTTTTTACTTATCGGGATTTTTGGTCTGAGGGGCTCACTGGTTCACAGCACTGGAATGAAATTGATTTAGAGTGGCTGGGTAATCATGACGACAAAGTACAAACAAACTTGATTATCCAAAACGGGTGGGATTTACCTGATTTGATTAATCTTGATTTTAACCCTCATGAAGATTTTCACACATATGCCATTGAATGGACTCCGGATTATGTCGCTTTTTTTGTTGATGAACAGATTATAAGGTGGGTTGACAATTTTTACGCAGATTCACTCTACCATTACCAGAAGATTATGATGAATATTTGGCAGCCAACTTGGGTAGACTGGGTGGGAGAGTTTGATTCGGATATTCTGCCTGTGTATGCATTTTATGATTGGGTCAAGTATTATGCATATGTTCCGGGCTCAGGAAATACGGGCACGGATAATAATTTTATCCAATTATGGGAAGACAATTTTGATTTCTATGATACTTCGCGCTGGACCAAAGCAACACATACTTGGAATGGAAATAATGCGGATTTTATCCATGACAATGTTGTATTCAATTATGGTTATATGATCCTCTGTCTTACAACTCCAAGCAATACGGGTTATAGTGGTGATCCCCTTTCAATTGAAACGAATAACGTTCCTTTAACTTTCGGTTTAGGGAATGCATATCCGAATCCTTTTAACCACAATGTTGTTTTACCCATCTTGCTGGAGGAACCAGGGGAAG
>CAJXJG010000285.1 GCA_913054425.1 uncultured Fidelibacterota bacterium | reverse complement strand
CCTTGACAACCGTGTTCTTTTTTAAGTAATATTGAAATAATTGGTGTTAAAAGACGCCAAATGTCAAAAAATCCGAGGTAGTAAAATGACAAAAATACACACATCTCTGAGAAGGGATATTTTCTATTTATTTTTCACTGTTTTATTTGTCACCTGTTTGTCGGCAAAAGATTATTCTATTAAGGGAACAGTAAAAGACTCAAAGGGCAATAAAATAGCCAAAACCGCTGTGCTTTTATTAGACTCCGATGGTAATGAAAAGCAGCGCGAAGATACCAAGGGCCGCTTTGGAAAGGGGTCGTTTAAGTTTAAAAAAGTCCTTCCGGGAGAATACCGCCTTGAAGTAGATGCAGGTAGAATTGGGAAGGGCAGCACACCTGTTGTTATTACTGATGATGATATTTCGGATATTGAAATTATTCTTAAAAAACAAACAAGAAGCGCAGCGCCCAACGAGCTTGTTATGCATGAGGATACCCAGGATGAATCCCGGGAAGAAACCACCGTTTTATCATCTGTCCAACCAACTTCTGATGAAGACTATATCCTTAATGAATTAAGTTTCGAAATAAAAAAGATGACAGCGGAAATAAAATATCTGAACACCGAATTAAATGATTTGAAATCTCTAAGCAAAATGTGGATAAATCCCATCGCTATTTACTCAAAAGAAATTATTTTAAAGAATGGGAGTACAGTATTTGGTAAAATAATTTACCAGGATGAAAAAACGCTAAAGGTAGAAACACTGATAGGATATTTGATTATAAACAGGGGTGATGTTGTGCGCGTAGTAGACAATATTGTGATGGAAGAACAACAAGAGTACGTACCAGAACAAATTAGAGACAGCTATTCTCCTCCGCCAATGCCAAAACTTGCGGAGCCCAAATATGTTACTTCAAGATCGCTGGATAGAGAAGCAGGGAAGAAATATTCTGCTAATTGTGTACTCATGGGGAATATAAGCGAGAAAAAAGACACACAGGGAAATGTAATTTTTTCAGGGCAGATAAAAAACATAGGCGGTCGCCGGGCGGATTTTGTAAAAGTTGATTTTGTTTTTAGAAAAAACTGGAGCGGAGAAACAAAAACACTAACAACTTTTGTTGTGGGAACATATCATACCTTCGAGTCTGGGATTACTACCGATGCGACGCTTCTTCCGGGCTCTGTTGGAACCTTTGAATTATATGTGCCCCACTCATTTGGATCTTTCATCGGATACTCATACGTAATTGATTGGATGGAATACGAATAGGCGTTTTTATACCTATGCTAAAATATCAAGAAAAAAAGTTCATCCTTATTGTTTTTTTAGTTTTTATTACAGTTCCGTTGGTTATAGGTCAATCACACCTTTCTCGTCCTGCTGAAGCGGGGATATTTTTTCTTGATCTTGGTATCGTAATAGAGCCGGCGACAGGTAGTGAAGTGTATTCCAGGCTTGTAGAGGCCCCCTCTCAAGAAGTAAAAATTAATATTAAAAAAGCAGAAAGCGGGTCAATTTATATGGCATCTTCTCAGGCAATGCGGGAGTCGTTGCAGCGCATTCAAGAGAAAATCGACCAACTTGAAAACACCTTTAAAAGGGAAATATCTTTAATTCAAAAAGAAAACAAAGAGCTAAAAGACATTATAGCAGACATCATCCACCCGCCGTTACGTAAACCAGAAAGGCCACAGGTTTTCATTACAGAGAACAATGGTTTTGATGATGATCCGGATTTTGAAGACATGAAGGTTGAAACAAGGCTTTCGATCTTAGAAATGCCGCCCCTGATGCTGGGCCCGGTTATACCCGCGCGACCATTCAATCAATTGGCCTATATGTCAGCAGTGTTTGCATACCAGAGAGAAGAATATAAGGATGCCCTTAATTGTTTCTCTTCACTTTCTCTTGTGGGAGCAAATCAGCAGACAGTTGGAAACATTTTGTATTGGATGGCTGACTGCTGTCGGCAGGGTGAGGATTATAATTCAGCTTTAATATTGCTGGATAAGCTTTTGGTAGTGGGAAATTCAGGAAGAGAGGCGGACGCACTTATTCAAAAAGGACTTATTTATAGGGAGCTAGGGAAGGAAGAGCTGGCAATGATTATGTTTAGAGATTTGGTGGATGATTATCCAGAGAGCGACTATGCCCGACTAGTGAGCATGGAATTGAATAGTGTGGAATCTTATCAATGATTAAAAAGGTTTTTTTACTTAATTTAATCCTCTTTTTTGGAGGCACATTAAACGCGTCAAGTAGGATTGCATATACCCGCCCGGGACATATGATAAAAATTCCATCAAGCAGTATTTCGCGGAGCCCATATCTTTTTCAAACAGGCTTTGGGTCAGAAATACATAATTTTTCTCCGTTGAACTCTGCAAAGGGTGGATATTTTAATATAGAAACGGGAAAGTCCGGTTTTCTTTTTGGTTTTTCATTTACAATGGCTGCGGATACAACACAGCCTGCCTATCTTGAAGGCAGTAGTTACACCGCCCCGGTGGAATTTGGTTTTCACATTCAAAAACGGGTTTATACTTATCAGGATGTCTCAATATCAATTGGTTTGCAGGACATTGTATTTCAGGATACAGACGAGACGTCACAGTTAAGCCTTAATTCTGATGAATTGTCTCTTTTTGCAGTTGTGAGCAGCGAAAAAGAAGTTGGCTCTTATAAAATGAATACTTATATGGGGTTTGGATCGGGCAGCTTAGCGCCAGTTAGTACTCCGCAGTTTAACGACGATGGGTCGATTAATACGACGATCAGCGATAC
>CAJXJG010000284.1 GCA_913054425.1 uncultured Fidelibacterota bacterium | reverse complement strand
ATTTATTTTTTGAATTAACTCTATAAAAATAACTCTTTGATATAGTACCATTTAATCCGGCAAATACGTTCGAGATTTTACCATTGAGAGTATCCACCTCAGTCAAATATATGGTATAGGTATTGGCATTTTCTATATTTCCTATAATTGAAATATTACCGGGGTTAAAAGATAATTCGATACTTCCAGTTTGTGTATTTTCAGGAAGATTGATAGTTAAAACATTATTTTGTAAATCAAACTTAGGTTCTTCACCAAAATTCACAAAGATTTTACTTAGAACTGCTGAGACTCTTGACCAATGCCACATCCTGGTAAAAGACATAACATCTCTTAAGTTAAAACTTTGATCAGGAATAATTAAGAAATGGGGAGTCGTTCCAGAAACGGGACCTAGTTCATAATCATAATCGTTTTCACTCCATTTGGTGGCAAACACGCTTAGATCCTGAACATCTACAGAACCATCAAGATTATAATCTCCAAGTATATTTGTGAGATAAATGAATGATGAATCTTTTGCCACATTAAAGGCAAGGTCCGATAATCCGGAAATTAAAAAATGAATACTATCATTACTGGCCAGTATTTGATTTACCTGTAATTGAATTTTATTTGATTCAGGGAAATCAATAGTTAAATCGATATTTCCGGTATACTTACCCGTTCCGGATATGGAAACATCATTAATAGGTTCTGAAAGAGTTAGATCAAAACTTCCAATATTTCTGAAAGGAATATTTCCTGGGCTTGGTGAAATTGAAGTTATAATAGGTGGACCTTCGTAGTGATCCACAACAAATCCGTCGCTGGAGACCGTATCAGAGTGATTACCCGCAATATCAATAGCTGCAACTGACGAATATATCTTTATTGCATGTTCTAATTGAGAGCTTACTTTAAATGAATATTCTTTTACATTTCCCAATAGCTCATATGCCAACAGATCTGTTCCCTTGGGCGAAGATCCCACACTAATCATGTAGTTATCTATTCCGCTATATTCATCCTCAAATCCATCCCAGCTCAAACCAACAGAATCCAAATTGGATGAAACGTTAATATCAATCTTGCCAAGACCATCATAAACATTTCCGCTTTTGGGTGCTGTCCGATCTACCTTAAACCCATCACCACTGTAAATTGAGGAAATATTTTTTGCTCTATCAGTAGCTCTAACATTTAAAAATAGTTGTTTATTTTCAGCAAAATCTGAAGGATTTATTGAAGCCGATGTATCAATTTGATTAGAGCTCCATTTAACAATGTTGTCTTCTCCCTCAACATCACCAATCGAATATTCATTGAAATAAATTTCACCATTATCTTGTACAGACCAATGAACAGGAACTGTTCCTTTTGATAACCAATCAAGGTCACTATTCGACCCCACAACGATATCAGATATTATTGGTTTAGTTGTATCAATTGTAACCCCTGGGCTTTTGACAAATTCTGAAATAACGCCATTGATGTCTTTAGCTCTAACCCCAAATTGATATATTGCGCTCTCAGTTAATGATAATCCATCAACCGTAACTGCAGAATCACCAGCAGCTATATCAGTCCAAGTAACGAGACTATCGATTTCACTAGTGATACTTCCGATAGAATATTGGTAATGACTAATTCCATATTTACTAGTAAACCCAGTCCAAAAAGATGATAGACTCGAAATCGAATTTGACCAAAAGCTGGTATCGGATATAATTCCATCATAAACGATTCCAGGTATGGGTCCTTGAGTCCCATAAATACTTTCATATGCCCCTATATCCGGTGAAGTTTTATCTGGTGAAGGTCTTAGTTTTCCATGGATGTCATTTTGGGGTGTATAAAACTCAGTATTATTAATCGTTACTGTATCAATTCCGCCACCTATACCTGGAGAATGATTTTGTAATCGATAATTATGCGCTGTTGTATCTCTAAAGATTGGATCATCAGAAATATTTGAGTCATCATATACAATCAAATCATTTTGGTTCAATTTGAAAATATTTTGACCGTTTTTTAAAATATTGTTGTAAAGGTTTACAGTTAAACCCGATACCCCACTTTGAATATCCTTATCCCATACAATTGTATTTATGAAGTTTATAGTGCCATTTACCTTAGAATTATTTTCGTTGCCACTTATAGTACTATTTATAAATGATGTGTTTGAACTATTCCGAATTTCTAGCGCATTACTATTATTTATTATAAGACAATTAGAAATTGAGGTAGAGGTATTGTTATTTATGTATATACCACCTCCCAATCCAGAATTATTTTTAATTATATTTTCTTCTATTAAAACAAATGCGCCTGTTTCAACAAAAATACCTCCTCCATATTTTTGTCCTGAAACCGATTTTCCATTTCCATTTTGTATGGTGAATCCCTTTATTTTTGTTAAATCAAGATCCCCGTCATTGATATAAACAACAGTTCCATTTTGATTTCCATCAATAGTTGTTGAATCAGGTCCACTATTGGATAAAACAACAATGGATTTCCCTTGATAATCGATATTTTCACTATAAAATCCCGGAAAGACTAAAATACTATCCCTGTTTTTTGATATATCGATTGCAGATTGGATCGTTTGATAATCACCACTACCATCTGCAACAACTTTATATTTTTTCCCCATTCTCACACCACGTTCATGTTCATATGCTCCGAGATCTGGATTTGATCCTTTCGGTTGTCGTCTGCTGTCTAGTACACCTGTGATATCAGTGCCAAGTACTTCAATCTCCGTACCATAGAAACCTATTTTTGTTAAACCGGATC
>CAJXJG010000283.1 GCA_913054425.1 uncultured Fidelibacterota bacterium | reverse complement strand
AGGGATATTCCGGTCGTTTACACCCAAACTCATTCCACACCCCAACGGCGTTTTGAACAGTATGACCAACCATTTATTACACCCCTCAAATTATTTGAAGCCGGAGTAAAATTCTGTATTTCCAACAGTGAATCAACATTCCAGACACCCCATATCCGGAACCTTCCCTATCATGCCGCCAAGGCTGCTTCCTACGGTTTACCCCCGGAGGAAGCTCTGCGGTCAATAACATTATCAACGGCGGAAATACTTAGAGTTAATCAACAAGTCGGCTCACTGGAAACCGGTAAGGACGCCACACTATTTATTGCGAATGGTGATATTCTCGATGTACGGACTCAGGTAACCACAGCGTTTATTCAGGGAAGGAAGGTGGATTTATCCGATCGACATAAAATGCTGTATTCCAAGTATCAAAAAAAATACAGGCAAAAAGGTATATTAGAATAATCGTTTTTATAAAAATAATTAAGCCATTTTCCAAAGGCAACCCTGGAAAAGTAAAGGAAGGTAGTCTAATCTCATTCTTTGCTAAATACTATAAATTGATTTCATACCTTTCCTGGGGGTAATTTATACCATCTTTATTTAGGAGGATCTTTTATGAAAAATCTAATTATATACATGGCATTAATGGTTGTTTTATTTGGTGAGAATACATCAGAAACATTTGTCACTTTTTCCGGAAAGATTTTAAACCCAAATGGTAACGAATTATTTATTCAGGGTGAAAATTTTAACAAAAAAATAGAATTATTGGAAAATGGCAGTTTTTCAGACACATTAAGACTTCCAGAAGAAAAGTACTTTTATACATTTTTTGATGGAAATGAATACACCGCATTATTCTTAAAAAATGGATATAACCTAAACCTCATTTTAAACACAAAAGAATTTGACGAATCCATACGTTATACGGGAAAAGGATCCGAAAATAATAACTATCTAGCGCAAAAATATTTACATCAGGAACAAGTCTATTCTGATGAATCTATTTTAAATCTAAAACAGAAAGCATTTGAAGAAAAAATCACACAGATCGAGGCGGAATTTATTGAACTACTTGAAAATGTTCAAGGAATTGATCCTATCCTTGTGGAAGAGGAACAAAAAGCCAGAAAGAAAATTATCAATGAAATTGAGCAGGAGTACAAACGAAAAATACTTTTGGCAGAAACACTCGCAGAGGGGATGCGTTCTCCTAAATTTGTGAACTATGAAAATTACAACGGAAAGACGACCTCATTAGATGATTTACAGGGAAACTATGTTTATATTGACATTTGGGCGACCTGGTGCGGACCTTGTAAGGCAGAAATTCCTTTCCTGAAAAAATTGGAAAAGAACTATCATGAAAAGAAAATAACATTTGTCGGTATATCGATTGACACAGAGAAAGATAATAAACTCTGGAAAGAGATGGTTGACAGTGAAGAATTGCCTGGGGTTCAATTGTTTGCAGATCAGGATTGGAATTCTGAATTTATAAAAAAATATTTGGTATACGGTATTCCACGGTTCATTCTTATTGATCCAGAAGGAAAGATAATCTCTGCCGATTCACCAAGACCATCGCAGGAAGAAATCATTACAAAACTCCTTGATCAGTTAGACATATAAGATCATACTTTATAATTATAATCTTAATAAAAAGGGAATCTAATGAAAGAAGAAAGACGAACCGCAGAACAAAGACAATCACACAGAAGAGAAAAAGAAAACACTACTACTTCTGAAAGAAGATTTAGAAAAGAAAGGCGTGCAAAAAAAGACAGGCGCTCATAAATTATTTTATGAAACCAAAATATTCTAATCGAAACGATTTTGATTTTTGGTCAAAAATTTCTACGCGCTGGATTGATTTGGACGGATTGCGTCATCTAAATCATGCGGCTTATTTGTCATATATGGAAACTTCCCGTCTTAATTATATCCAATCTCTTGGGTATGATATGCATAGATGGGACCAGACAACCAGCATAATCCTCGCATCAATGGAAGTGGACTATATGGAACAGGCTACTCATCCAGCTGATTTCGACATTGGTCAGTGTGTTTCCCGGGTTGGAAAAAAAAGTTTTGATATTTCGACAGCGGTATTTAAACAAGGTGACAATTTACCGATTGTTCAAGCAAAATTTGTTTTAGTTGCTTATGATTATGTGAACAATCGATCTATTCTTGTTCCTGAAGATTTTAAGAAGCACTGTCGTGTTTCTTAATCTATATCCATTTTATTAAAATTTTATTTTACCACAGTATCGTTTGAATCTTTCTAACCTATTTCCCAAAGAACGTCTTCTCAATAATCAGCTGTTTCGTTTGGCTTATTCTCATGATGCCAGTATGTACCGTCTGGTCCCTGAATCTGTGGTCAGACCCCAGGATGAGGATGAAATTAAATCATTACTAGCATACTGTAAGGATACAAATACCCCGGTTACCTTTCGTGCGGGTGGAACATCATTATCAGGGCAATCCATTACCGAAGGAATCCTGGCAGAAACCGTTCAAAACTGGGAACAGCACGAAATTCTGAACTCAGGCAAACAAATTCGGCTTCAGCCCGGAGTAATTGGTGCACGAGCAAATATATACTTAAAACCCTTTAATCGAAAAATAGGGCCTGACCCAGCTTCAATAAATGTAGCCAGAATCGGAGGAATTGTTTCAAATAATTCCTCCGGTATGGTGTGCGGAGTGGATAATAATTCCTACCACACAATGGACTCTATCCGTTTTATTTTATCCAATGGACAAACATACATTGCACTTTTTTCAGCCTTGGAA
>CAJXJG010000282.1 GCA_913054425.1 uncultured Fidelibacterota bacterium | reverse complement strand
GAAAATCTTCCGTAAATTTTTTTGTTTCTCCTTCTTCAATGGATAACTGGCTTTCAATGCCGTAAAAACTCGTTAATCCTCCGCCTATAAGAAACGTCATTATCCCCAGGTGAATAAGGAGCAATCCCCACTTTTTTTTTGTATATAATTTATTGATATAAATTACGGATAACAGGTTGAAAAAAAGAATAATTCCGAGCAGTCTTCCCCCCGGAAAAATAGGAATCGTAAAATTTGGAAATACTTCCCAAAAGATGAAAAAGGACTGGAAAAACTTTTTTTGCGTTAAATAAATTCCTAAATGAACCTGTGACAAAGTTCCCCAAAAAATAATTATGAGGAAACAAACCATGCAGAATAAAGTAGTCTTCAGTGAAAATGAAGACTTCAAAAAGGAGTCTATTCTTTTATTCAAAACTCACACTTTCTAAAAATGAAAGAAAGACGGATCTTTCTTTTAAAACAAGGTCATTTTCTCCGATTAATTTGAAAAAATAAATTTGATTTTTCTCTCGAATTATAGCAACCGTCATTCTCTTTTTGTATTTATTTTGAATCAGTAGATTATTGCTTATAAGTTCAATCAGGGTAATTTCTTTATCCTTAATTACAATATTGCTGTAATTCTTTTTGAGTTCCAACTCATTCATTGCAGGTAATTCTAATTGTCCCCGCCAGCGATTTATATTAGCCTCTAATCCACCGGCAGATCCCGGTAAGACGGTAATAGAAACCTCGGCATTTTTGATTTGTTGTCCATTGATACTAAAACTGGCAAGTCTCATTCTGGATTGAGGATTTTGCACCCAATGATTTGGTTTTTTCCAATGTAACGGACGGTTTTCTGATTCTGAAACGGGTATATTTTTAACTGCTTCTTTTGTGATAGTATAAACGGTGATTGATTCTTTTTTACAACCGTTTAATGACAAATAAATGAACATGAAAGTCATCAGAAATACTGAATTTTTTGGAAAGATTATTTTAGTCATTATTAACAAGAGTCAATTCATTTATACCCACCCATTTTTTCACTTCAATTTCCTTCTTAGTATTCAAAAGCACTGAAATTATATCTCCCTTTTTCAATTCTGTTGAATCATCAATCGGCCGGGCCTTGGACTTCCTATGCAAAACCAAAGGTAAAATAATACCTTCTGCATCAGCTATTAAACGATTTATTTTAACAGGATTCGAAATTGCAAATTCCTCTAGTGATGTTGTCCCCCGCTGGATCCTTCCGGACCATTGTTCAATATCAAAATGCCCTCCGAATGGAATGCTTGCCCCAATCTCCTTTACCATTTCAAATGTGATCCCTTCAGATTCGGTTTTTATTCCTACAAGGATCACTTCGGTCTTCCCGACTTCTTTTGCTTTTGTACCATACAATAGATTTACTTCTTCATTTGAAGATAATCCTATAACACCGATTCGTGTATCAATTTCCGCCCGAAGTAATATTTTTTCATCCAGTCCATTTCCATAAATAATCTTGATTCCGTCTTCTTCAGCTTGTCGGCATGCTTTTGGATTTTGATCAATGCACAAAACTTCTTCACCGGATTTGATGAGTATTTTTGCTAAGGTTCTGCTCAAATAATTTGCACTTAAAATAACCCAGCCAACATTTCTTGGACGTTTAAGTCCCAGCAGTTGCGCTGCAATACCACCCGTCAGCCCTGAAATCAATACAGTTACTCCAATCAAAGTGAATACCATCGCTCGAAGCGGTCCTCCTTCAAAACCGTGCTTTTCCAATTCGAGAGCAAAAAGAGAAGCCACAGCTGCAGCAACAATTCCCCTGGGTGCAATCCATGACAACAAAATCTTTTGGCGGATATTCAGTTTTGATCCGAGTGTACCAATATAAACAGTAAGAGGACGCAAGATGGTTACGAAAATGATTACCGAAATAACACCCTGCCAGCCTAATGCTGTTATTTCCATCAGTTTCACGTCTGCAGCCAAAAGTATAAAAAGCAGTCCGATTAAGAGGACGGTCATTTGCTCCTCAAATTCCAATAATTCTCGCTGAATGTGGGTCTTTATATTCCCAACAGTTATACCTGCTGCTGTCACAGCAACAATGCCGCTTTCCGGACTAATTGCATTGGAGCCTTGAAATAGTGCGAATACCATAGAAAGCGTAAAAACATTTTCTAAACCCTCAGGAATAAGATGACGAAAGCGAAGAAGGAGCGCCAATACAAGACCACCTGTAATTCCTAATAAACTACCAACCAATAATCTTTGACCAATGTGAAAAACCCCGTTAAGTAAGGATAATCCTGAAGGACTGATTGCAATTTCAAGCGCCACCACTGCGATCACTGCACCGATTGCATCTAACAAAACTCCTTCTGCTTCCAATACAGTAGAAACGGATCTTCTCAATTTTAATCGTCTTAACAGCGGAGAGATAACGGTTGGACCCGTTACAATTGCAATGACACCTAACAGAAAAGATGTCCGCCAGTCCCATCCCAGAATAATTTTTGCTGTTAATGTCCCACCGATTGCAGTTACCAATGCACCTGTTGTTATAAGCTGCCGTATTATCCTTCCTTCACGGTGGATTCGTTTCAATCGCAGATTCATACCGCCTTCAAACAAAATAACAGCAACAGCAAAGCCCACAATAAGAGGAAGGGCACTCCCAAGACTTGCCGGATGTACTATTCCCAAAACAGTTGGGCCTAAAATGATTCCGGTTGCCAGGAGCAGGACAATCCCAGGGATACGTAAATGACGAGCAGTTATTTGTGCTATCATTCCAAATACCATAGC
>CAJXJG010000281.1 GCA_913054425.1 uncultured Fidelibacterota bacterium | reverse complement strand
AATATCAACTTCATGGCTGATACTTTAAAATCTCGATCATAAACATTTCTTCTTCTTTTATTTTCCATTTTGCTTCCTTTTAACTTATCCAAATTAAAAAGTTGCTTAACTCAATCTACACTTTTTTATACTAGGTCCAAATCTATGATAACTCATCTTCAAGTAGTTTCAGCACTCTGTCAATATCTTCAGATGTTATTCCATAATGGGTCACCATCCGAAATCTCCCTGGGCTGATTCGGAAAAACAGGACTCCACTATTTGCCATTCTTTCTACCAAAGCTTGACCATTGCCAGTCTTTTTTTCAAAGTACACGATGTTTGTATGAATATCATTTAAGTTGGTATATATGCCGGAAATATTTTGAATACCTTCTGCAAGCATTACAGCGTGATTATGGTCATCCTTTAATCTCTCAATCATGGTACCCAGTGCTTCCAATCCTGCAGCTGCGATAATCCCAGCCTGACGCATTCCACCCCCTAAAGATTTTCGAATCCTTCGGGCTTTGCCAATAAATTTATGATTTCCGCACAACAAAGAACCCACCGGAGCGGATAATCCTTTTGACAGACAAAATGAAACAGAATCAGCATTATTAACCAATTCTTTTACTGGAATATTTAATGATACAGATGCATTGAAAATCCTGGCTCCATCAATATGAATTTTGAGCTCATGCTCCTCCGCAATCTCTGCTACAGATTTAATATAGTTTAACGATAGGGGAGCACCAAAACAGCGGTTATGTGTATTTTCTAAACAAATCAATGCAGTCTCAGGGAAATGATCATCTTTACTCCGAATTGCGTTGCGTAAATCATGCAATTCAATTGTTCCATCACGTTGGTTTTTTAATTGTCTGGAGTGAACACCGCCATAAGCGGATATTCCACCACCTTCATAAAGAAAGGTATGGGATTGATCCCCCAAGATTATTTCGGTTCCTCTGTCACAGTGAGACATGACACTCACCAGGTTTGCCATGGTTCCGCTAGGCACTAACAGCGCGGCCTCTTTTCCTGTAATTTCTGCAGCTAGATTTTGCAATTCGTTGACGGTTGGATCTTCTCCAAAAACATCATCTCCCAAAATGGCATGAGAAATGGCTGTCTTCATTGCCTGTGACGGCAGGGTAACTGTATCACTTCGTAAATCGATTTTTTTCATTCTTAATTATTTTAGGAAATTAGTCTCGCTTAATTCAAATGTCGTGTATAATTATGTTAAATTAACCTAACTATTGTGAACATAAAATTTAAGGTAAATGAATGAATAAATTTGACTTTAATAAAGAATTGGATTGTACTGGACTCAATTGTCCACTTCCGGTTCTTAAAACAAAAAAAATTATGGACAATATGGCAAAAGGTGAAATTCTGAGAATGATTTCAACTGATCCCGGGTCAAAAAATGATGTAACTTCTTGGGTAGGTCGTACTGGAAATGAAATTCTTTCCATAGAGGAATTGGGTAAGAAACTTATTTTTTTTATTAGAAAAGCGTAAAATCACTATCTAACAGAAATTTGTTTTGACCTTTATCAAATCATTTACTTCTAAAAACCTATTTTCCTCTTTAACAAATAAAGATGATTTCTTGTTATTGGATGTACGTAATAAGAAAGATTTTTCCCGGTTTCAAATTGAAGGACCTTTTGAAGTAGATATGGTAAATATTCCCTATTTTGATTTTCTTGAAGGGGAAGACGGAAATATTTCAAAGGTCTCAAGACAAAAACCAGTGAAAATAGTTTGTGCAAAAGAAGGATCTGCTCTATATGTTGGAGAAATATTGGTGGCCCATGGTTTTGAAGATGTGGCTTATCTCGCAGGCGGAATAAAAACATGGGGCAATTTGCTTACGCCAAAACGGATTAACCCCAAGTCAGATGATTATGCGCTTTTTCAATTTATACGTCCCGGTAAAGCATCATGTAATTATGGACTTCTCTATAAGGGCGAAATGATCATTTTTGATCCCAGTCGGAATTATGAATTTTACAAATCGTTTGCAGAGAGTCATCGAACAAAAATCGTCCGAACATTTGAAACCCACCTTCAGGCAGATTATATTAGCGGAAGCAAACAGATCGCCAATGTGAACGGCGCAGAGATTATGGCACATGTGAGTGATTTTAAAGATGCTTCTTTTCAATACAGTGAAGTAAAGGATGGTGAATCCTATCCTGTGGGTGACGATGGTCCTGAAATCAAAGTTCTTCATTCACCGGGACACACACCGGGAAGTACCAGTTATATTATTGATGACAAGTATTTTATTACCGGCGATACGATGTTCATTTTTTCCGTGGGCCGTCCAGATTTAAGCGGGAAAACGGAAGAGTGGTCACTGATGCTTTTTGATACGCTCACAAATAAGGTTCAAAATCTTGATAAAAACCTGGATGTTTTACCGGGGCATTATATGGACTGGAACGAAGCAAATGATAAATTGCTGTTTGTGGAAAAGCTTGGTGAAGTGATCCAGCATAATGCCGGTGTGTATAAAATTACTACACCGGAAAAGTTTACCCAGTATATCAAGGATAATATGCGGAAATCTCCTGAAGTGTATGGAGAGATCCGCAAGGTGAATTCCGGTTGGCTGGATGTGGATATGGATGAAGCGGATATTATGGATCTAGGAAAGAATGAATGCGCTGCTGAAGCATATAATGCAGAGAAAGGATAAGATTGAACTACGGATTTGTTATAGATAACAGAAAGTGTATCGGGTGTCATGCCTGCACGGTGGCGTGTAAAAGCGAATTTGATGTTCCTATCGGTGTAAACCGTACCCAT
>CAJXJG010000280.1 GCA_913054425.1 uncultured Fidelibacterota bacterium | reverse complement strand
CTAAATGGCTTCCCGGTTTGGGCGCTGGAACTTTGATTGGTTGTTTCGGACTCACCGAACCAAACTTCGGTTCGAATCCCGGTGGAATGACGACACGCTGCAAAAAAGATGGGGATGGATGGATCATCAATGGCAATAAAATGTGGATTACGAATGGTTCATTAGCCGATGTGTCTGTGGTTTGGGCAAGAGATGAAGAAGGTATCGTTCGTGGATTTTTATTAGAAAAGGGTATGTACGGATTCACATCCAGCGACATCCACGGGAAATTGAGCTTACGCGCTTCAATTACATCAGAACTTTCTATGGTGAATGTAAAAGTGTCTGATTCGGCACGGCTTCCCAACGTTGAAGGACTGAAAGGGCCGTTGGGGTGTCTCACTCAAGCGCGCTACGGCATTTCTTGGGGAATGGTTGGGTGTGCGGTGGATTGCTACAATACCGCATTGGAATATTCGAAAGAGCGGAAACAATTTTCCAAGCCTATCGGCGGATATCAACTGACACAGAAAAAATTAGCGGATATGGTGACACGAATCACCGAAGCGCAATTATTGGTTTATAGATTGGGACGATTGAAAGATGAAGGCAAAATGACTTTTCAACAAGTGTCTATGGCAAAGCGGAACAATTGTGAGTTAGCCCGAGACATTGCTAGTATTTCACGTGGCATTCTTGGGGCAAACGGAATTACAGAAGATTATCCAATTATGCGCCACATGGCCAATATTGAATCGGTCTATACTTACGAAGGCACCCACGAAATGCATACTTTGATTATTGGGCAAGCTGAAACAGGAATTGCCGCTTACGATTCGTAATTAAATTGTAAGTAAAGACGATCCGCCAACTGGCAGATTATCTCACCATTAATTTTGGTTATTTAAATAACCAAATTTGCCATACGCCAGTTGAAAAATCGCAAAAATGGCAACAGTTGACCAACCAAGGGGGCCAATCTCGCCTGACAATTGATTGAGGATACTGACCGCAGCGCCAATGCCAAACCCAATACTCATTCCTTTTGCCGCCGCCGTTTTTGCATCGGAATCAGGTGCATTACTCAAAAACCAGGTGATGAGTGCAATTATAATATTGGCAGAGCCAAACCATCTGGCCATATTTACAGACGCTTCCATGCCATCCTGTGAGATACCATAAGGTGTCATGACTGCAATGGGTGCAATGACGAATCCAATGCCAAACAGTCCTGCCACCACCGTATTAATTTTAAATAATGTATTTAGGTTCATTTTATTCTCCTTATGGTTTAGTTCTTCTATAATGGGATAGTCCAATATAAAATATTTAAAAAAAAATAAAAACAGTATTTTGAATGGCTTGGCCGCTTACGATTCCTAATTTTTAAAAATATGTATTCACCGCAAACTCATACTGGTTCATGAATATGTCTTTAAAAGCGGTGATATTATGTTGTTCATAAAAAACCAAAATTGCTTTTTTATACTCTACTGAATCAATGGTTCGGAAAGAAATTGGGCAATATTGATTGTGTATAAAAATCGCATTACTTATGATTCGGGCCGTTCGTTTATTTCCATCTAAAAATGGCTGGATATAGGAAACCAAGATCAGTAACAGCAGCGCTTTTTCAAAGATGTTTTCACGGCCATTCACCAGTGCACACATATCCTGCAATGCTTCTTTGATTTGAAATTGATTATCCAAAGGAATGTAATTGGTCCCTGAAATCCCCACGCGCCGTTTACGAATATTGCGATCAATATTTAGGTCCTGAACCAAAATACTGTGAATATCCTCAATCGATGAGATCGAAAGGGGTTCAACGTAGGTGGGATTTTCAACGATGAAATCAATAGCCGCCTTATGGTTTAGTAACATAGTGGCTTCATCTTTGGATTTACCCTTGGCTGTTTCTTTTTCTTTTAGCAATCGTTCGGTTTCAAGCAGGGAATAGGTATTACCTTCAATCTGGGATGATTTCCAACTCAAATCAATGGCCAGTCTTTCTAGTTCTTTTTGGTAAGCAGATTTTGAAAGGGTTGAAATATTTTTTTGGAATTGTTGATGAATGTTGTTTAAATGGTCTATTTCATCTTTATTAAAAATTTCAATATTTGCCAGTACATCTCCGATTAAATCAAAGTCAAATTTGGATTTAATTTCACGTTCATCCGTTTCTTTTTCAAAATAGGATAGAATATCCAAAGGGTTGAATAATTCATACGCCGGTGAAATCACATATTTTCGTCCACGGCCTTGCCCAATCGCTAAAATGAGATTTTCTGAAATGAGTTGAGTGAGATAACGCTTAAAAGTTGCGTAGGACACGCCCCAGTCCCTTCCGTCATGAATTTCTTTGGACGAAAGAGATGGGTTTCCCCTCACAAATTCAAGGATAAATTTTTTCTTTTGATCTAAAACCATTGTTCTGATTAATCTATTGTAGCTCAAATATAATGTAAATGTAGCTCAATATCCAATAAAAATGAGCTCTAAAATGATTAGATATGAGCTACAAAAATTACCTACGACTTTAGTCGTGGGTTAGAAAATGACAGTGAGACTATAACCGTTTTAACGATTTATGGGAAAAATAGTTAATAGCTCATCAAACCTTCGCAAGGGTAGAAGACAGAATATTTATCATCCCCCGGTTCAATTCCACGAGACCGTCTTTTTCCATCTTTTTCAAGATTCGGGAAATTACCACTCGTGCTGTACCCAGTTCATTGGCCAACCCTTGATGGGTGATGCGCAGGGTAGAAGCATTTGTCCGTTTTCTGTAATGGGACAAATAATGGGTCAAACGTACTTCAACAGATTGAAA
>CAJXJG010000279.1 GCA_913054425.1 uncultured Fidelibacterota bacterium | reverse complement strand
CAGCAAATCAGCAAATTAAATTTCAACATCCGACTCAACAGGATTGGAACAAAATTTCGTTCTGCCAGTTTACTTTGCCGATTGAACTAAAAAATGGAATTCAACACGGCCGCAATACGGTAGCAATTGATCCGGGAAAATTGGACAGGTCTCCATGCGGTACAGGTTGTTCCGCGAGAATGGCGGTCATGCACGCTAAAGGAGAAATGCAGGTTGGCGAGCGTTTTACAGCAACTTCAATAATTGATTCAAGATTCGACTGCACTATCCTCAAGAGCACAAAGATTGCGGAAACCGAGGCAATTATTCCAACTATTCGCGGACGAGGTTGGATAACAGGTACACATCAATTGATGTGTGATCCAGATGATCCATGGCCTTTGGGATATCGTCTGTCAGATACGTGGCCAAAACTGAATACTCTTGAGTAAGTTTGAAGAATTTTTATTTGCAGGCGGAATACAAAAAATTTCCGCTCTGAGCGGCTTTGACTTCCCAGCCGTCTTTTTCTTCTTTCCACAATACTTTTTTTTCTAGGTGTTTCCTTGTTTTACAATATCGGTTTTTTATTGTTGGTGTACTCCCGAATGTGTGTTAAAATCTCCCTTAAATGATGACAATTTCTGAAAATGATCTCTTTTTACAGATCACTAAAAATGATAAATAACTAAATAAAATCCATGCGTCTCAATGAGAAACAAGTACAATCCATCAAAGCCGCACTCGAAGTGAGTTACGGACCTGACGCAGAAGTGTGGTTGTTTGGTTCAAGGACTGATGACGCTTTACGTGGCGGAGATATTGATCTGCTGGTGCGAAATGCGCCTGAAGGAGAGAATTGGTTTAAGTGCAAAATCAAATTTCAGGTGGAAATGGAAAAACGGCTGGGTGAACGCCGGATAGATGTGGTAGTTGAAAAAACTGGTGATGAACGCCTAATTGTACGGAATGCTTGTGAAAATGGGATTCGCTTATGACTTTGGAACGGAAAATTCTAGCACAAGCTTTGGAGCAATGTGATACTCATGCGCAAGCATTAAGCGAAGCACTCGAAGATTTGAAACCGAACGAGAAAGTGATTCTGTCACAACTGGAGAATTTGGATAAAACTACCCGAAGAATTTTAGACCAATTTGCTTATCGCTTTACTAGGCTTCAGGACAATATGGGAAATAAGCTGCTACCCGCCATTTTGAATAATATGGCCGAGGATACCCAGAGCATGGCCGCCATAGATCGTTTTAACCGGCTGGAACAACTTAAATGGCTAGAATCCTCTGAAGAATGGTTGGAATTACGCCGTGTCCGCAATGAATTTACACATGATTATCCCGAGCAATCTTCAGATCGTTCTTCAAAATTGAGTGAAGCCATTAGGGTTGCATATCGTCTTCTGGAAATTTTTAATGAAATTTCCACACGAATTCAAAGGGACTTTATTTTGACTTAAATATCCAGTGCCAAAAATCGATTTTCGTTCGTCAGTAAAATTAAATATTTTCTTTTTTAGTTGGTCATAAGAACCGTTTAGGCAGTAAACAAAAACTTTCCGCTTTGTGCGGCTTTGACTTTCCAGCCGTCTTTTTCTTCTTTCCACCAAACGGCCTGCTCACTTTCTGCAAAAAGCGTTTTTGCTTTTGACGCTAAAAGCAATTTTTGCGGATTTTCTCCTGCCCATGAAACTGCTTCTTCCAGCGAAATGTCGTACCAGCGCATTACGTTTCGTACACATTGATCCAGTGTTACTGCAGAACCAACAGGACGTGAAGTTTTTGGATCATAAATTACGGGTTCAGATTCAAGTAACAATTCTAAATCACCCAAGCGGTAACGACCCGGAGCAGCAGCTGCTCCTGCGGTGGCATCCGTGATCAGTATTACACGTTCACTACATTTTGCCCTTAAATAGACTTTCAAAATTTCCGGAGAAAGGTGGTAGCCATCCGCAATAAAACTGGCGCTCAGTTGATCTTCACCAAGTTGGGCCATGATGGGATTATCGTTTTTGTGCAGTTCTGAGGTTGTACCGTTTCCGAGATGAGTTGAGAGCAATGCTCCGGAATCCACTGCTTGCCGGATTATTTCAGCATCTGCGGCAGTATGTCCTAACGCCACAATAATTCCCTCACTAACTAATTTTTCAATGAATTTTAGCGCACCTTCGACTTCCGGTGCAAGTGTCACCAAATTTATATTTCCTCCAGCGGCTTCCTGCAAACGTAAAAACATTTCCGGATTCACTGCACCCATTGCCTGAATAGGATGGCATCCGGAATATCCTGGGAGCGCAGAAAGAAAAGGTCCTTCCAAATGAAAACCCGCCACCATCGTTTTGGCCAATGCTGAGGAATTTCGGGCATTTTCCAAATCCGTAAGACAGTTCAGTAGATGTGATTCTGATCCAGTAATGATTGTTGGCAAACAAGTTGTAACTCCGGAAGCCAGCATCGCTTCAAGTGCATGTTCAAATGATTCTGGACTAAGCCCCTGAGTGTTAAAATCAACTCCTCCAAAACCGTTAACCTGCAAATCCAACAGACCAGTAGTTTTTACCCATTCTTTTGTTTTGTGCAAAAAAGATGAGTCATTTATAGCTTTAGATTTTAATTTAATAAGCGGCATCGAGTTCCTTAAAATTTAGATTTTTAGCAAAAAATCATCAAATTAGTATTTTTGCCAGTCCAATTTGTTTTTTTCAACCCACTTGTAATGATCTTTAAAGGTCAGTAAATAGGCGGCTTCTTCATCCAGAACGACGGTTACACGCGGATGCATTTGAAGTATCGAAGCTGGGCAACTTGCTGAAATTGGACCTTCAATCATTTTTCGGATGG
>CAJXJG010000278.1 GCA_913054425.1 uncultured Fidelibacterota bacterium | reverse complement strand
TCTGCACTACAGGAAGAACAGTCTGGCTCACTCATTTCCGGACATCTTTTGCGCGAAAAAAAGAAATATTCATCTACTGTTGCCATCGTTCGTCCGGAAAGATCCGGAAGTTTCTCTACTGCCTGATAAGCAGCAAAGCGGATCTCCCTCTCTTCACTTGCAGATACCAACTCTCTTCTTTCCAGTTTTTCACGTAATATTTCATCTCTCACGTCCAGCATCCACATACGCAGATTTGATCTCATGCAGTGGTAATCTACAATCGGTGGAAGTGATTCCATCTTTCCAAATTCAAAATATTTTTCCGGTCGGTTGTTCAGAATCATCGCCAGCAAAGCACTCTTTTTACGTAAAGGGTCTTCACGATAACCCCCGACGTGATCCAGTTTAGCCAGGAAAGTTGCCAGGGGACGTTTAGATTTATAAGCTGATTTTAAAATACTTTGAGGTGTCCAACCGAGTTCAAGCATGGTTTTACCGTAACGCTTAGCTGCATCCAGATGAAGTTCCAGAACCGGCATAACATCTTCTTTATTGTCTGAAAGGAATAATTGGCGCAGCTCATTTAATGTCAACTCCGCCTGCCGTTCTGCTAAAAAAAAGTTTGGATCCTCATCCAGCTTTTGTTTGTAGGCCATAAAAAGATAAAAAGCACCTTTCAGTTCATTTCCGCCGATTTCACTTATTAACGGTAAATGGTAATGCTTTTCTCTGCTGGACCAAAAACTAAACTGCTGCAGTACAGTGACAAAGAAATATTCTACTGTCAATGGATGAGTGAGAGGGGGCAGTGTGGAATCAATGAAATTATAAGGCTTTTCCGCCTCAAATCCGGAAATCAATTTTGCCGTTTGTTGAACTTGATCATGATTTACAAGCACACGAGCATTGATTTTATTTGTTCTTATTTTTGATTTTATATATAGTTTTTCAGGACCAACTGCTTTAATTACTTCAGAAGCCAATACAGAGGCAGACATTGCCGCTTTTACAGGATGCTCACCCTGTGCAATTCCTGATATTGTTGCTCCACAAAATGCATCTCCTGCACCCGTAGGGTCTAACACATTTACTTGTTTTGGATCCAACAGATATTGATATTCACCAAGAAAAACCGAGGCTCCATTTTTGCCTTTTGTGACAAAAATATGTTTTCCGGTTGCGAACCTGAATTCAGTGTTTTTAGGAAAAACTGCATTAGCTTCTTCCTCATTCATGAAAAAAATATCTGAAGCCTGAATAACGTCTTTTACCAACTCAGGTTCCTGTTCAATCAAGGGTTTTCCAGTTCCTGCCGAAATAAGTTCTGCATTCCGTTTACGACAAATATTGATAAACTCCAATTGCTTAATTGTATTTCCCAAAGGGACAAGATGCACCAGATCATATTCAGAAAAATCATCTGGCAAATCTTCTGCTGTCATCGCTCCTTCCGCTCCAAAAAATGAGCGTTTATATTTTGTTTCTCCATTAGCATGAACGATGTGGAATCTTGGTAATTCGTCATGACTGACCTCCGGACCAATCCATTTTACGTGTGCCGAAAATTCTAAGAGCGTTGCTGGGACAGGGGACGGAAACGGTGCTAACAGTGTTACATCTGCTCCACTTTTGGCAGCCGCCAGTGCGGTATATAGTCCAGCACCTCCGGGAGAAGAATGGTCTTTTCCTTTAATAGTGAGGGTATCAAGTGAGGATCCTCCAATGACGAGAATTTTTGCGGATTTATTAATCGTTGTCATGCTCCAACATTTTATATCTGAAGCTTCAGGAATGAGCGCACCTTGTCAGGAAAATCTGTAAACACTCCATCCACTTTTGCCTGTTTGAACATAATATCCAGCAGTTCTTCAAATGAACTGCTGAAGCCTGGTAAGGCATCTGACCGAATGGTATAAGGAAAAACCTTCATTCCCAGACTCTGTGCATCGGAAACCAGTGAAGTCAACTCAGGATTGCCAAAAAAACTATTGCCACCTACTATTTGCTTTATCCATGGGCCAATACCGTCTGCATATACGGCAACCTCCGCCAGACCTTCTGCAGTAAGCAGACGGTTAAAATCCGTTTCTGAAAGCCTCCAGCGATTTTCCCCAATCAGTTGGACCAGTTTGAGCTTTGTTTCAAATTCTAGACGCAGCCTTTTCAGTTCATTTGCACTGAATGATTGTACGTAAACCCGGTCTTTTGCCGTTTTATAACCATAGTGCTCTAGAAGTTTCATAACAACTGCTGAAAGATCTTTTCCTTCCTGACGATGCCATTCTGGATCTTTGAGTTCAACAAACAAACCCACGTTACGCCCGGTACTTTTGTTCATGCCCTGAATAAGTTCTATTTCCTCCTGCAGGGTGATTATTTTAAAAAGAGCTGACTTTCCGGGAAAACGCCGAGGGTATTTTGATTCAGTCCCGGAACGATTGCCACGTTCACGTACACTAAGTTTTTTTAGTTCTGCAAGTGTGAAATCAATGGCGTAGAAGAGGCCGTTTTTACGGTTTCGTCCGGGGAAAAGATTGTTTACGTTTGTCGTGGCATCAAGAGTAAGATCATGCAAAACTACAGGCTGATTGTCTTGGGTGAGAATCACGTCCTGCTCAATGAAATCCGCCCCCAGTCCATGGGCGAGTGCGACTGCAGCCAGCGTGTGTTCAGGAAGGTAGCCCGATGCGCCTCTGTGGGCTATTACAAGCGGAGATTGGGATTTAAGTTCCTGCCCTGAAATACCTGTTTTCCACAAGATCAAAGTCAGAAAGACAAGTATAATTCTTTTTTGCATCTTCTGCTTTATGTCATGGTGCGAGAAGGGGGACTCGAACCCCCACACCTTTCGGCACCAGATCCTA
>CAJXJG010000277.1 GCA_913054425.1 uncultured Fidelibacterota bacterium | reverse complement strand
ACAGATAATTGGAATCTTGAGATGGCTTTTACAGGTGGTACACGCTGGATGGACTTTGCAGGTATCCCAAACATCCATCACCGTGACGAATCTGTTAAAGGACTTGGGGACACACGCATTACTCTCAGGCATTTAGTATTGAATGAAGCTTTTGGTCCGGGAGAACGTATGTTTATCGGTGCTGGTTTGATTGTACCATCAAAAAACACATTGACTGGAGATCCATTTTCCCTTGGTAAATTGGGGTCAGAACACATCCATTTCAGCTTAAGTGAGGGTGTTTATAAGACATCAGTAGAACTGCAATATTTTAAGCGAACCCATTCTTCTATTTTCTATGGTAGCGTGCTCCGCTGGACTACTCCTGTCACTCAAAATGAATACGGATTTATCTCAGGATCTCAGTTAGATATTTCTGTTATGGCTTATCTGCAGTCGAAGTCGATATTAAAGGGAATGCCGTTTTTAACCATTTCAGGATTATTTCGGACTCCTGATTATTGGAATGGAGAAAATACTCCAAACTCCGGGGCAAGCATTTTACAAATTGGAGTGGGTGAGATTTGGAAAGTTGGGAATAATGTTGTTTCATTCTCGGTTCGTGCTCCCATAATATTTTCAAGTGGAGTAGCAGCCGAAGGCCAGGGTGGTGATATTGACTCTGATGCCAAGGCCTGGTTTGGGGGATTAAGTATCAGGAGATCCTTTGATCTGGAAAAATTATGGCCTTTAATGAAAGAAGAACACCACCAAATGGATGGTCATGACCATTAAGGAAACTAATTCTGGATCAATTGCGCTAGAATTGTTTATCCCATATTTAGTTTTATGAAGACCTGAATATGGACAAAGTTCTATTGATAATTACCACTGTGAGCTGGTTATTTTCACAAAGTGAATTATCCTATGATTTTGGTGTAAATATCAGGATACATCCTACTGAAACGAATCAAAAATTTCCCGATATGATCTTTGACAGCAATAATACAATGCACCTGGTCTGGGTGGAGCAAGTCGGCTCTGATAATAATATTTTTTATTCCAGGTCTGATGAATCAGGATTGTCCTTTTCAGATCCGTTACAGGTCAATATTCATTCTAACAGCATTGTGGCATACATGCAGTCCGGCCCCCGGATCAGAGCCAGGGGAAATGAATTATTTATTGTGTATATGGATGACAGGACAGGTTCTACATCCATTTATCTAAATCGTTCACCGGACAATGGATTAACCTGGGAAAACGAGATCAGAATTAGTGACCAACCGTACCTGGAAATGTATACAGAAATTGAGATTGATAATGATGGAAAGATTCATCTGGTTTATTACAGCTATAACCAGAATTATTCACTTAACAGTGTTCGGTATACTGTTGCGCCTGAAAATACAATTGATTTTTATCCAAGCAATCCCGTTGGTCTTGTCAATAATGAAACCGAGCCCTGTGATTGTTGTCAGCCGGATTTGGAATTATCGGAAAGTGGAGATGTATTTATTGCCTATCGTAATAATCTGGAGAATATCAGGGATCATTTCATTGTTAAAAAATCCGTTAATTCGGATGTTTTTTCAGATCCTGTACCAATCAGCGATTACCAGGAATATCTTTCCTTTTGCCCTTCATCAGGACCTTCCCTGGTATTAAATGATCAGTGGATAGCTGCTGGATATAATTTGAATGTAAGCCGGAACTCTTTTATAAATTTTTCGGGTGTGCAGGAAATTAACTTTTCCAATGAAGTAAACCTGAATCCCCAGTCAAGTGAGGAACAGAACTTTCCATTTCTCACAATCCATGATGACTTCATTCATGCTGTGTGGATGGACTACTCCAACGGAGCTCCTGATATTTTTTATGCTGTTAGTGAAATCAATTCGGGGCAGATGTTGAACGTGCAGAGAGTGAATGATGACGGGGAAGAGAATAACATTATGCAGAAGGAACCATTCTTGGCCTGGCAAGAAAATAATTTATATTGTTTTTGGTCAGACCAAAGAGATGGAAATTTTCAAATTTATTTTTCAACCACCAATGATTTTGACATTTTAGAAGGAGATGTGGACAATAATGGCCAGGTAGATTTTCTGGATTCACTTTCCCTGGTAAATATTATTTTGTCTCCTGATGCCCCAACAACCTATGAATTACTTGCCGGTGATATAAATCATGATGGTGACTTGACGCTTATAGATTCAATTATGATTAATTTTATTTTTTAGGTTGATAAGATCATGTTGAATTTACCATGGACTTTAACTGGTCAATTAAATTGTTGCTTCCTCATTCCGCAAAGTTTTTTGTTATTATTGGAAAGGGATTTAAAGTAAATTAAATCCATGCAGAAGTTGATAATTTTATTAGTAATGATATTTTCTTTCTCAATAAGTATTGCAAATAATCCTGGATCTTTTGATGATGCAATGGCTTTATCAAAAGAACAAAACAAACCGGTTTTAATTGATGTTTTCACTGATTGGTGATTTGCCTGCTGGAAATTTGGTCGTGCATCAAATAATGATACGGAAATAAAAAATATTATTGAAGATGTTGTGCTTATGAAAGTGAATAAAAAAGAAGCTGAAGCCGAAAAAATTATTCAAAAATATGGGAAACCGAGAGGATTTCCAACCTTTTATCTTGTGAATCCAGATGGAAGTTTGAGAGAAAGTTGGAGTGGTTATTCAAAAAAATCATTCCTGACCAAAGTAGAAGAGCTGTTAAACTTCCCAAATTAAGGCGAATTAAATTCTAGCGTAGAAGCCCCGTATTTTTCGGGGCTTCTTTTATTCTTTTAAATAATTAAGGTTCCTTTGGGTAAAAGGTATTGGTTCAATGCCAAACTTTTGAAGA
>CAJXJG010000276.1 GCA_913054425.1 uncultured Fidelibacterota bacterium | reverse complement strand
AAAAAATGTTCTTTTCTCCGGAAAATATGTCTCGTAAGCAGACAAGTTTAATACAGCAGGGTCTACCTCCGCCTGCCCAAAATCCGGATTGATGGATGCTTCCAAACGTGTGCTGGTGGTTATGTCGTATTTAAAATCTGTGCTTATATTATAATACAACCTTGAAGAACCAATCAATGCAGATTCTGAATCAAACTCTTCACTTGAAGCTGTTATGATGGAGCCCGGTAAAAACTCAAATTTACCGGCGGATTTAATGTTTGAGATCCCAGTGATTTTACCAAAGTGGGAAACAAGCCCCGGTTCAGTCACTTCTTTATTTTTCCACCACATTTGCTCAAAAGTAGATCCTTTAAAACGGGTTATATTGAAGCCCCATTCTTCAGTCTTATCATTATCATACTGCATAGTAGAGAAGGGAATCCGAAATTCAGCTGTCCAGCCGACACGGCGCTGTACAGGGTCATTGGATTGATCGCCAAAATCACGCAGTACTTTTACATCCCAAACTCCATTCCAGCTATAATCAACCTCGTCATCATTTGAAATATAAGCATCAAACCTGACCCCGCTGGGATTAACCCCAAATTTATAGCCGGCTTTCCCTCGGTTTTCGGTATCAATACTTACCCATATATAATCTGAAAGCGCCATGTCATCCCTTCTTCGAAGTTTTCCCATAACTGTGGATGGTTCCTTTTCCATGGCATAGACACCAATATATAAATTGTTTTCATCATAGAATACAATGAACATCGTATTCTCATTTGGTTTTTCACCATTCTGAGGTTGGTGCTGAGTAAAATCAAATTTTTGTTCGGCCTGATACCAAATATTCTCAGTCAAAGCACCATCAATATATACCGGTTCATCCGTCCTAGCCGCCTTAACGGATTTGTTTATATTGACAGCGGTTTCTTCTTGCTGATCTGAGGTCGGGATTTTCGCTTGAGGACCTGCCATAGAGAAAATCAGCGATGCTGTAAATAAAAATATCGTTATTAGCCTGTTCATATTTTTTGATAGTCTCCTTCCAAAGATAGAATAGCAATTTACTATTAAATGACGAAATTTCCAGTAAATAACTTTTTGCTTAAAAATAGGAATGAATAAAGTAAGATTTGGTTAACATATTATTTACTAAAAAATTTTCACAATATATTGACAACCTTACTCCCTTTAGCAACAGAAAATAAAAAATTTAGAGTCCTGTAAAAATATGCTCTGTCCGACCACGAATGGCGGTAAACAACACATATGGTGTGGAACCAATGCTTTCTGCAATATTTTCTACCAAGATTGAATCCGTTTTATTTTCCCCAAATAAAAGCACCTCATCTCCACACTGTACATTGGCATTAAAGAAATCAATCGTTAACTGATCCATGCACACTCTGCCGGCAATTTTATACAGTTCCCCTTTTAAACTAACGCTCCCTTCTCCGTACCAGGGGCGTGGAAATCCATCAGCAAAACCTACCTGGACCACTCCAATAATTGTATCCTGAGGTGCAGACCATACTCCTCCATAACTTACCAAAGTTCCTTTTTTCACTTCTCTGAGATTCACCACGGGAGCTTTAAATTCCATAACTGGCTTAATCGGAAGTTCTTTCGGGACTTCATTCGATGGAAATGCACCGTATAAAAGTAGTCCAACCCGAACCATTGTAAAATAGGATTCCGGTAGATTTAACACTGAACCGCTGTTTGAAAAATGGATATGCTGAAATGAAAGGTCCATTTCTCCCGTAGTATCCAACACTCCTTTAAATTGTTCCAACTGAAAATTCGCATAGTTCAGATCGCCTTCATCAGCAGTTGCAAAATGAGAGTAAATCCCTTCATAATTTAGATGAGAATTTTTTTTGAGAAGATTAAAAAAGGAAGACACAGAATCAATCGGTAACCCCAATCGCGTCATCCCAGTATCAATTTTTATATGGAATCTGGGACTTGAATTCATTTCTCCATGAAACGTTATTAATTCATTCAGATCATCCTCACTGGAAATATTCAAGATTAAATCCCACTCATTTGCTTTTTCAAGAAATTCAGATTGAAAACGGCAGAAAACCATGATATTTCCTGACACTCCACCTTTACGCAGTTCAATTGCTTCTCCAGGTGTGAACACCCCAAACCAATCAGCTCCGACAGATTCCAATGCCTTTGCCACCGGAACCGCACCATGACCGTACGCATTTGCTTTTACGAATGCCATGATTTGCTTATTTCCGGTTTTTTGTTTAACCAATTGGTAATTGTGAATAAGCCGGTCTAAATGAATTATCGCTTTGGGTCCTATCATGATCGCATACAAAAAATTAATTGTAGAATTTTATACATTGAATTCACCGGTCATCCGTACAGTTCTGATAATCTTTTTTTTAATTGGGAAAATTGTGTAAACATTTCCGTTGAGCATGAAAAAATCCACCCGCTTAACTCGTCAAATGGAAGTGTATTCACCAAATAAACAGGGATGTTATAATGATAAGCAATGGTTACCTCTCCGTGTGTTCCTCCTCCTTTCACAACACCCTTATCCCAAAGGCATATGAGGTAGTCCGCTTTATGAATCACGCCATCTAAATCCTTTTGAATCAATTTCCGGAAAAATTCTTTATATTTTTTCGGATCGGATTTTTTCCATGACCTGTACTCATGAGAATTGGTTTCAACTACTATCTGGCGGGAACTTTTTACAGGATTGATTACAGAATGTCCTAGGTTTTTCTGAAGCCATTCCGTCAAGCCATTTCTCCAGTCTTCACCCTCATTTACTGCATGTTCCATTCCTCCTGATAAATAAGCAATCATTGATTTAATTTTCTCCGGAGTAATTCGCTGTT
>CAJXJG010000275.1 GCA_913054425.1 uncultured Fidelibacterota bacterium | reverse complement strand
TAACAGGATATACATGAATACAATACATAAGGCGTGGCGAGAACGAATGTACATAGTGATTACTTGACAGGTGTACGCAGCAGCGCCCGAAAAGAATCTGTTGTGACGAATCGGGTATTATAGGTCTTTATATATGTAATGAGTTCTTCGTCTTCTGGATAGGTTTCGCCAGGGCTATATGGATAGGATCTCATTCCGTGAAACGGTAGCGGGTGCACCGTCTGCCCTTGGGCAGTGTTTAAATCACCGTCTTTCAGCCAGCCATCATTATAAAAAATAAAGTCTCTGCTCCATCCTTTCTGTAATTTTTTAGTGCTGGTTGCATCAAAGGTTATGGATATTTCTTCGCCGGCATTCATGATTACATATTTACTGTCTGATTCCTTGAGTAATGACAAAACATCCCCGTAACGGGTATATGCCCCGGTAAGATCTCTCCATTTGGGGCCTGTATAAACGCTATGATAATCGGGAATGCTCGGGCTGTACGGTGTTGCCTTGGTCAACTTGGAAAAGCCTCTATAGTGCAAATCAGCAGAAAGCGGGTAAAGCTCCGCTATGCTAAGAGAGCCGCTGGAAACATTGATAGCATAGTATATTTGATCCCAATATATTTGCATATTCGTCCGGATGCGAAGCCGATAATCATTAGTCAGAAAACACCCGGTTAGGTCAACCACCATTGTTTTGTTCTTGCCTTTGGGAAAACTGATGTTTTCAATCACTGTTTTCCATTTGCCATCTTTATCTGGAACCTGCAGGTAGGGGAAGATAGATCCGGCAGCGGACGACTGGGACATGTTTACGTTTATACTTGCATCTGTTGGAAATAGCCATCCATACAGAAAAAGATGCACGCTGTCCACTGAAGACATCTCCCCCAAGTCAAGAATAAGATCGTGTGTTTCCGTGACTCCTTGATAAGTTGAAGGAGTAAGATTGGAAACATAGTTACCATCTGCATGCAAAATTTTTCCTAATACGTTATTTCCCCAATCATCATGCGCTGATAGCGGCTGGCGTTTTTCTGCAACAGTATAAATACGAAACGGTGGAAAAGGCGGTGGTATAAATGTTCCATCTACAACGATATCTATACTGTCAGGATGATCAACAACCAGCAGTTTTACCCGGTCTAAATACGGGGTTTCCCAAAGTTCGGTGGTGAATTGCAGTAAATATTGTTCATTTTGTGGGATAAGTTTTTCTCCGGGGATCTTGAAATACTCGCTTGCAGAATTCGGAAAGGCATAAACGGGTTCCCCGGACATGATTCCAAGGGGCATGCCCAATGCACTGGCCCATAGAACGTCCGTAGCAAATTCATATTCATCCCCATTCCATACAAAAAGCCATGGACAAGAACCCTTCAGAATCTGTGTTTCTACGATGGTTTGGTTTCTTTCCGGGTGGAAGCGATTCTGCGGTACACCGTTGGTCCACAGCACGCGCACCACATCGGCCTTATCGCGATTGCCAAGGCCGAAATGGGCCACGGGGTCGGTCATAACCCGCATTTGATACAGGTCTCCTGATTTTACCTCTACCTTCGAGCCTATGCCAAAAAAGTTATTTTTAGAACTACCTGTACGTAAACCGGATAATTGTACAATTAAATAGTTGTTCACATTTCCGCCATCATTGCGTAATAAACGCAGCTTGCCCTGAAGCCCAACCAACACAAGGTCGAGGTCTCCATCATTATCATAATCAACCGCTTCTACTTGGGTAGTGGCGGTTATATTATTTGGAAGAAGTTCAGTGGCGTTTCTGTATTTCCCCTCACCATTATTATACAGCAACCATAAACCTGAATATCTATTTCCTCCATTTTGGGCTGCGCCTGCAATAACCAGATCCAAAAAACCATCATTGTCGGCATCAAAAAAAGTGGCATCTAGGCCGGAAAAATCCCCCATTTGGCTGAACGCCTTATCAGACTCATCGTCCCGTTGAAACGTTCCATCGCCCAAATTGCGCATTAAGGAATGGTTTTCACCGGTAAGGCCGGTAATGAATAAATCCAGGTGACCGTCATTATTGTAATCGCCTGCGACAACAGACCCGGAACCTGTGTTGGTTAATCCTGTGTGTTCAGAAATATCCCTGAAATAGCCTTGGCGCAAGTTATCATAATATCGATTAGGGGCGCGGTGATTTAATATAAAAAGATCCATGTCCCCATCATCATCAAAATCGCCGAAACTAATATCCCTGCTTGTGACTTGTTGGCCATTAACACCTGCTTCTTCACCAATATCAATGAATGTTCCATCCAGGTTGTTTCTGTATAACTTGTTATTAGAGGAAGTTGCAAGATAGAGATCTAAATCACCTTCCATATCAAAATCAGCAAATTTGGCACTCATCGCACCTGATGCAGTATCAACACCAGCAGAAACCCCAACATCTACAAATGATCCATTGCCGGCGTTTCGATAAAGCCTGTTGGCCTGACTGTTGGTAATAAATAAATCTAAATAGCCGTCGTTGTCGTAATCAGCAAAAATTGCCGACAGGTCCCTGCCCGGATGCATAATTCCCGCATCTGCGGCAATATCTGAAAACGTACCATTGTTATTCCTAAACAGGTATAGCTTATTTGTTTGCTGTTCGATCAGCCATTGAGATACAAACAGATCTTGATCTCCATCGCCATCATAGTCTCCATACGCCATTATTGTCTGTGGTGTATTATCACTGTTCATTGTGTTGTCTGTTGATGAAACAATGTTTAACCCGCTGGTAGCGGTTACATCGATAAAGATGAGGGCTGTGGGCAGTTCATTTTGTTCTTTTCTAGATGGGGGCGCCAAACGACTAAAACGATAGATTGGCGATCCTGAAATGGGACCGCTTGTGCCTCTCAAACGGTTAAGCGAGGCCCCA
>CAJXJG010000274.1 GCA_913054425.1 uncultured Fidelibacterota bacterium | reverse complement strand
CCAGTCCAAAGGCTGCATCAAAGATCTCTTCATAACTGAATCCCTGCTCCATGAGATGAAGTATCTCATCTGCAATCATTGAGTCTGGAAACCTGGAGAACAGAACCTTATATTTCCTGTCCGCTGTAGTTGAAAAACGGTTAAGGGTTTCAGTAGAGATCTGAACATCCTTATGGCCTTTTTCATAATACAATAGTTCCCTCATCGCCTGTTCTTTTCTGCCTTGAATATATTTATTTAAGTGAGATGAAAGTGAAATATCTGTAGCCTCAAGAGAAAGAAGTTTCTCCCCTATGAGTGAATTAAGAATTATTTTTTTATGAATGATATTATCGCCCCTGCAATAGGAAGGCCGGACTGTGTATTCCGATCTCTTAATAAATTCGCTCACCGTGACAATCCTGTTTCCAACTTTGGCAATAATATTGTCTTCAGGTATCCCTACCGATGACAGGGAAGTGTCTTTGACTTCTTTACTGCAGGTGTTAAAAAAAAGAACTGCAATAAATATTATACCGATGGGATACCTAGTCATTTCAATGACCGATTTTATTCAGAAAAAACTAATGTTTTACTAAAAGACATATCCCACAGTGTATTGGTGCATATTACCCATCATTCCCATTGCCTTAAATCCATAATCGAATTTCACAGTTTGATTTCTACCCAGATTTATCTTTAATCCGCCTCCATATGTTAAACCGTACTGTGCATTTCTCACGGTCATTGTTTCATCCTCACCCGATCCAAAGTTCAGCTCTTCAAAACTGATTTTGTTTGTTCCTTTTGAGCCTATCCTTAACATCAGGCTTGTTCCACCTGGGATGCGATACTCATACTGGGCCCCTAAATTGATAGATTCACTGTTATTATTCGGATGTAGTGCATCAACAGACAAGGTAAGAACGTGAGACAACGAATAAAGGGGTTGTATTGATACACCGATCCTGAACAGTAAAGGCAGCTCCCATCCGTCTGTCTTAAATTGCCCTGGTACGTTTGCGAAATTCCCATAATCATCTGTAATGTCAATAGGATTCAGCAGATCCATACCATCATATTTCAGTCGTGTCCCGAAATTTGATATGCTCATTCCGATCTTTAAGCCATTATGGCGGTTCCCGGTAACAGAGAAAAATTCTGTATCAACTATTACACCAAAATCTAATGCAAAAGCACTTGCGCTGGTGTGCCAGATACTTGAAGAAATATATTTTGCAGTAGCACCAAATGAAAACCAGTTCACGATCCTTCGGGCGTAAGAAATACCCAAAGCATACTCATTCGCAGTGTATAGTTCACCGGTACCCTCCGGATAATCAACCGTGGTCACTTCTTCATCTCCATAACCAAGATAATTTATACTGAATGCCAATGTACCGACCCTTGGCAGCTCAAAACCTATTCCTGCAAACACGTTATCGATACCAACAAGCCATGGCTGAAACAGAAACAATGCTTCCCTGTTCCTGATTGCAGATAAACCGGCAGGGTTCCAGTACACAGCGCTCATATCATTTGCAAGACTCACATAGGCACCACCCATGGATGACCCAGCACTCCCTATATCTATTTCAAGAAAATTGGCAGCTGTTGTTCCGTTTCTGTTCACCGGGAATACCATATTCACAGTAAGAAATAGAGTGAAACATAGACGTAAAATAGTTCTTTTCATGATCATTGATTATTTAATGATAGCAAATTTTCCAGTCTTTTCCTGCCCTTCGAGACCGGATATATCTGACTTAACATGATAAATGTACATTCCTGCGGCGATCTCAAGTCCCTCATTGGTTAATAGATCCCACTCAGCCTGACCGTTATCAATTGAATTATTCACTTGTATGCGGTCAACCAACACACCACTGACAGTGAAAATGTGGATGGTGCACCGCATGGGTAAATGGGTAAAAATCAGTTTCCTTCTTTGATTATATTTTGTATTAAAAATAGCCTCTTCCATTTTATTCGTTCCTACGTATGGATTGGGGACTACTTTTATATTTTCCATAACATTATTGTGTGCAGATAGATTGACCGTGTCAGGGGCATGGGTCGTAAATCGAATCGTATCCGTACTCCAGAAAGGCCTTTCAAATTCTATTAGAAATTCATCCCCCGTCAAAGGATAATTTCCAAAATCATCCGAAGGATCATCCAAAAAAATAATTGAAAAATTGGTTTGAACCCATTCAATGCTGTCTTCCCCTGAGTCCGTAGTTACTATTTGGGTTCTACCCACGAGTATTTTATCCCCAAGTTTATCATAAATATTGTTTCCATTCAGGTCTTGCACTGCCATATTAAGAGTATCATCCAAAAATAAATTATACACATAAAAATCAAAATCCCCGCTGATCACTTCTGTTGGATTCATTTGTTCATCAATAATTGTAACAGAAGTCTCAATAATTAAGTTTGTTTCTACGGTATTCGAAACACCTGTCCATCTGATGGAGTAATCCCAAGGCTCAAGCTTAGATAATTGTTTATTAAAAAATAGGTTTATATTTGCTTGGTTCGGATTCCAATTATTTGCCCACGCTGCATTAACCACTCTTGCAGTATCAACATTTCCATCGATACGGATGACCACACCTTCAAAAACATCAGTAGTAATCTCCTGATCAGGGTTCAGTGTCCAGTAATCATAAGATAGTCCATTGGATTGATCTACAATTTCATGAATTAGGTTCTCACCAGGAAAATCATTCACCCATGCCTCAAATGGTTTTTCATCATAGATAGTTGATTTCTCCCATGTACACATAGAGATATACTCACACCCTGCCGCATCCTGAATATCATCACAGATGTTGGAATTTGAGTTTGAACAAGTTTCTCGCGTAAGGTAAACCTGAAGGTTATCATCGGTATTTATAATTGAAAAAGTGCTTTCATCAT
>CAJXJG010000273.1 GCA_913054425.1 uncultured Fidelibacterota bacterium | reverse complement strand
TCAACCTCTGGATTGCAGGCGTTCCATTCCCAAACATCTCCATCGACCGGAAGCAATACTCCGAGATCGGCAAGATGTCTTAAAAAAGACCCGACAAGCTCCGCACTTAAATCATTAGGAACGATGAATTCAATAAAAAATCTGACCCATTCATTCAAGCTCATTTTGCCCGAATAAACATTTTTCATGAATTCACCCTTCGAAAACTTTTAATTTATTCAAGCGTTTTTGAAACATCTCCCTCCATTCATCTGCCAAAGCCGGTAGGGAAACTAATTCTTCAATGTGCTCAATATTAGCCCCTCCTTTACGCAAAAGAGCATTTGCCTTTTCAACAGAAAACTCGTTAGGATCTTTATGAATTCTTTTTAGCAGGGAACCAGGTTTTACCATACCTGTTTTAAGAACTCTTAAGTAATAACCGGTAAAACCAGTTTTTTTAACACTGCAAGCCATGCTCTGATCGTTAAACACTTTATTCAATTTATGGCAAGGCTGGCGGGGTTGTGAAACTTGAATCTGAGCGGATCCGATCTCAAATATATCACCTATATTAATAGCTGTTTCAGGCATGCCCATCAGGCTCAGGTTTTCTCCAAAAGAGCCTGATACGATATTACGCTGTAGTTTTTCCTTCCAATAAGGAAAATGGTCAACACAGTAAGCGCATACGGCCATATCTTTTCCGCCATGAGTTTTAGGGTCGCCAACACCATCCCCATCAAAACCCAAGAAATTCAGGAATATAGGTGCAGAAATGGGCATCTTAAAAATTCCTGACCTGATTTTTTTGGGGCCACCATCGAGGGAAACACGGGCGGGAGAGGCTATATTAATAGAAACAATAGTCAAATTGGAACGTCTAAACCTCAGAGCTATGAAAAACAGGTAAATAATTACTTATTATAGTAATGGTAGCAATCTCTACCATTATTTTTTGCCTCATATAGGGCTTCATCCGCGCATTTTATAAGGCTTTTTACATTTTTTGCGTCATGTGGATACAAACCAATGCCTATACTCAGCGTTATATTGATTTCATGTTGGTCAATGCTAAAAGGTGGACGAATCTTTTCCAAAAGTTTTTGTGCAAGTTTTCCTGCATCTTCATGATTGGTAATTTCTGGTAAAAGAAGAATAAACTCGTCGCCACCCAATCGTGCCACGGTATCCTGTTGACGCAAGCATTCCTTTAACCGGTTTCCTACCGACTGCAGAAGCTCATCTCCAACATCGTGTCCTAAGCCATCATTGATTTGCTTGAAGTGGTCAAAATCTATATACAATAAAGCAACTAAACCATTATTCCGCTGGGCCTGGAGCAATGCCATTTCTAATCTGTCATTTAAAAGAATTCTATTGGGCAAACCCGTTAAGGCATCGTGATAAGCCATGTTCCTCATGGCACTTTCAGTCCTTTTTCTTTCCAATTCCGCCCCAGCCCGCGCAGCGAAAATTTTGAGAATGGAAAGAGTGCGTTTTTTATCTAGCATAGGCTTGTCATCCATGACAGCCAAATGCCCGATGATTTTATAATTTGAATCAAAACAAGGAACCCCTGCATAGCTGGCAACTTTTAAATCCACAAGATTTTGATCATAGGGATATGAATCGGTGATATTTTTCGAATGAAATGACATCATTCCTGCCAAAACTTCTTCCCCCGGCGTATCCATGGTATTGAAGATTTTCTTTTCTACAAAATCATCTCCTTCCCATCCAGCAAGGATTGAACACTGGAGTTGCTTAATATTGATGGATTCGTTAACAAAAGCATATTTTACTGGAAGCGCTTCAGCTAAATGCCGAACCAATGACCGGAAAAATTCTTCTCCGACTCGGGAGGAAGTCCCCTCAACAATTAGCCTGAAAGCTTCTTTCTCAGTTTGACGTTTAATTTCTCCGCCCATACTGGCGACAACGGCTTCTAAAATAGATTGCTCATTTTTCAACAAAAGGCGGTCCAAATTTTTAGAGCCTAAGGCCACAAAACCCCAGTAACTGGAATTTATTTCCAGGGGAAATATTAATAAAGACCTTATAAATAATTGCTTAAATATTCCTTCTGGGAAATTAGATCCTTGTCTTTCATAGGTTATGACGGATTGTTTCTTTTTCAGAGGTCGGAAAATTTCTTCGATTCCCAATTCTGCATAGCTCAACATTTTTTCTTTAGATTTAAATCCAATAATACTGCTGTTATCTGCCCAGAAAAACTCGAGGTTGCACATTGGGTTTTTTGCAGAATTTTGGGAATGTTTAAAAATAAAAGCCCCATCAATATTAGCAGCTTTCCCAAGTTCCTCCAGAGCCTGACTGATTGCTGATGGGAAATCTGGAACCGTCAACAATTTATGTGTTGCGTTTGAAACCCCCTGCAATAATTCGCCCTGAATCTTGAGTGAATGTTCGGCTATTGCCCTTTGCTCTCTCTCCTTCAAGCTTTATAGCGGATCGGATGGAATGAGCAAGGCTCACAACAGAAAGAGTTGACTTGATTAAATAATCCGTGGCTCCAGCTTTCATGGCCGCAACCGCTTTCTCCTGATCCCCCTGGCCGGTTAAGAAAATTACCGGGGTAAAATTATTTTTTATATTTAAATACTTTAAAAGTGAGAGGCCATCCTCTTTTCCCAAATGGATATCCAGGAGGCAAATATCATGTTCACCATTCTTTATAAGGGCAATAGCACCATCACTTGTCGTTGCATAATCCAAAGTTATTTCCGTTTCTGGCAACCCCTCCTTGAGCATTTCCTTCACAAGAAAAATGTCATCCTCATCATCATCAACAACAAGCACTTTTAATTGATTATCTTTCATAGCAAAAATATAAAATATCCTAACCCAATATTTTTTCGAAACAATCGCCTAGTTATTTCCTAAACTGTACTGGTATTAAAGATTTCTTTAGTATAG
>CAJXJG010000272.1 GCA_913054425.1 uncultured Fidelibacterota bacterium | reverse complement strand
CGGAAGTCATAGGAGATTCAAATAACCCCTGACTGGAAGAGATAGATACTAATCCGTTAAAAATGGATGTGCCCTTATTGAGTATTGGAACATTGAGAATGATCTGATCGGAGTCAGATGGGATGGCCGGCAGGTAATAAATGTCCGCGCCAATAATAGCCCCATTAATGCTTAAAGGCGTGACTGAATTTTGATACCCAATAGTAAATCCAGATGGCGATGTTGATAAACCCCAATTTTCAGAGATATGGGAAGAATCACTTTCATAGATTTTTTCAAAAGAGACACCTTGGGTAATTCCCCATGATGATGAATAGGTCAGTGAATCAATCAAGGTATCAAATGGATCAAAAATCCGAACTTCGTCCCCACCATTATTCAATATTGGAAATCCACCATCAGGAACAAGATAGAGTACCCCAACAGGGACAGAATCCACCAATGTAGAATCGGCCGCAATGACAGCATAACTACCTGTGTCAATAACGGTTGAACTCAAACCGAAATTTGATCCCGCATTGCTATCCGTAATTCTCCAATTATTAAGATCGATCCATGTGGAACTAATATTTACAATTTCAACAAATTCAGGAATATCTGTATTCGGTCTAGGAATGAATTCATTCAGGACAATCGATCGAAAATTGTATCGCACTCCCAGTATTGTAGAATCCGTATCGTTTAGGGTATTCGTGTCACCCGTTGCTACTACGGTCACTATAATTAAACGAGTTCCAGAATTGAATGGCCCTATTTCCAGTTCAAATTCTACTGTATCCAATTCTAAAATAATCCCAAGGAATTCACTCGTAACAAATTCACCATCCACGGTGACATTCACTTCCGGTTCCGTTGATGAAAGTCCAACATTAACGACTTGCCCCATTAGGGTTGTTGTTGCTCCCGTTGAGATCACGGATGGAGATAGTGACAAATTAGTGATGGTAAAATCAATAGAATCCGGTGTGACTGAATTCAGGATTCCCGGTGTTCCCAGGGAATCTTGGCTTTGGGTCCAGTTGGATGGAATATTCTCCAAATGGTTCCGAATTCGCTCTAAAGAAAACCCATCTTGAGCCCAGTCGCCCCACCCAAATGTTTCCATAATTTGTCCCGTTGAATCCAAAAGAAACAATGAGTCTGATGTGGACAATCCATTCCCGATACTGGAATCATCCACCTTGATCAAAACTGTATTTTCGGGAATGATCGAATTATAGATCCCTGTTTCGAAAGTGTAGTCCCCTTCCATGATTAATCCATAAGATAAAGGCGGAATTTTGAGTCCAAATCCGCTGTCTATAAGGGCATCTGTGCTTGAGCGATCCTGAATAGACCAACCTTCAAGGTCCAATGTATCAGTCTCTGACGGATTAAAGAGCTCAACAAATTCGTTGGGTGAATCAGTCCCATCCAGATCATACATAATTTCTGTGATTAGTATTTGTTGGGAGAAGACTACCGATTGGGAAAAAACGATAATCAAAAATAAGAAGTTAAAGGATAGAATAAATCGTTGCCTCATTCTACCTTTATCTTACAAGAGATTTAATTATGGGTCAAGTGGTGTAAAAAGGATTGGAATGATTTCAATAAGATTTTAATATTTAATGTTACTTTAATTAAATAAAATGAATTACAAACTACTATTACTCATTCTCCCACTCATGTTTTTCGCGTGTGAAGATGCGACAGATGAAGGTCCAGCAGACCCAACGCTTGTAGGTATGTGGACGGTTACGTCTGCCTTGGAATATGCAAATACTGACTGCTCTGGTGCAGCAGAAAATACACTCGACTCCATGAAAGCTATTTTTGGTTCATCTGCTGTTTTCAGTATTGATTTCACAGAGACTACAATGACGAGCAGTTTCGGTGGATCCATGACTGCAGAGGAATTGTGCGGAATGATGGGTGGGACTTTAGATGGTGACAGTTGTGGTGTGTCTTTCGGTACAATTTCTATGAATTTTCCAGTCGATTCATTGTGTTTCGAAATGGGCGGATCTTACGCGAATAGCGAATGTAGTATCAACTTTACTGATACTGCAGATTATACAATCGATGGTGATGCAATCACGATTACGTTTGACGCGGGTACAGATTCTTCCGAAGTTGATGCCGGTACATGGGCAATTGAAAATGATGTGTTAACTATTAATACAACGAGCGACAGTTCTTGTACTAAGTTAACAATGTCAAAATAACTTTTAACCAATTACTGTTATAAAAAAGGCGCTTAAAAGCGCCTTTTTTATTTATCTGAAATAAATTTTCCCAATCGTTCTTTCAATTCTTGGCGTGTCTCCCGGAAGTTATCCAGTAATTCTGAACTCCAGCCCCGAAAGGGGTCATCTATGCTCCAGTGGATCCGCTGAACATCACCGGGGAATACGGGACAAACCTGATTGGCATTATCACAAACTGTGATCACAATATGGATTCCTTCATTTAAATAATCGTTTATGGCATCGGAGCTGTGCTGAGATATATCAATGCCCCATTCTTCCATGACTGCAATGGCATTGGGGTGGACGCGGGTGGGGTGACTGCCAGCGCTGTAAACATCGAAGCGATCACCGGCCATATCTCGGAGTAAGCCTTCTGCGATCTGGGAACGGCAACTATTCCCGGTGCACACAAAAAGAATTTTTTGTTTTTTAGACATGGTTAAAAATGCAGTAATAATTCTGTATTCTGCAATAATTCATTCAAAGAAATCAGGAATGGTATTTGTATTTTTATTCATGGAAAAATCAGGAAAATCATCACATCCCTTCATAGGTCTTGCCGGAAATATCGGTGTGGGTAAAACTACTTTTACAACCCAAATGGCAGAACGGCAAGGTTGGACACCTTTTTATGAATCTGTTTCCGATAATCCTTACTTGAATGATTTTTATGGCGACATGAAACGAT
>CAJXJG010000271.1 GCA_913054425.1 uncultured Fidelibacterota bacterium | reverse complement strand
AGAGGGTCGTATCTGCGATGATCAGCCTTGAATCGAAAAATGGGTAAGATGCCCTGGCCACGCTATCCTGGATGACCAGGGTTTCGAGAACGATTTCCTGTTTTCTAACGCTGAATACAACTTCTTCTGCTGTTTCAAGTGTATCAAAAACAATATTGTATTCCATGTTATCCGGCACAGCATAAGGATCAACAACACTGATATCAATTATACCTGACCCATAGCCTTGCAAATGTTTCAGGAATTCTTCCCCATCCGGAACTGTATTCGGAGCGACATATCCGCTCGCAGTTGCATTCGGGGTAACGATTGCAGCATTTTCACTTAAACTCACTACATTGCCTTTATAATCCAAGTCCAGTGTAATGGAACATTCAGACGGCGCAATGGGCTGCAGATTTTCCCTCTCCGTGTATCCTTTGTCAAAAAATTCGAGATCATACCCTTTATCATAAGCAGTGACAGCATAGAAATAGGTTCGGCCATTAATAACATTTTGTGAATCTACAAATTCATATTGCAGGCCTGAGTCCTCGCCCATATCAAATTGAACACCGTTGAAAGCAATTGGATGAGGACCTTTGAGTCCATCATCGTAGTCAAAAATTGCAATGGGTTCCTTGAAAGTGATATTCCCATATGCATCCGTAATGGTATAAGAATCAATAAATCCTGGATCTGTACTACGGTAAATACGATATCCTTCAAAATCGCTGCCATAGATTGGATCGATGGAAATTTCAGAAAAATCATCCCAGTAGAGTGTGACCTTTTTATCTCCCGGTACAGCTGTCATGGTTGGTTTTAAGGGTGGTTTTGCAAAATTATAATCATTGTCATATATATTCTGCATTGTATTCGCATTCCTAATAATGTCAGCCATATTCTCACCAAAGACCATGGCCACGGCGAATTTCTTTTTCTCACCCGGGTCCAAAGAAATGTATCCGGAGCCATAGAGAAATGTTTGGTCAAGATTTTGATTTGGTGTTTGCAGTGTCCCGGGCTTTAGCTGATTCCACATCACTTCATCATTATAGAGATTAATACTCGGGTAGGGTGCTGCATAAAAACTGGTTAGGCCTATCTGGTCCGATTCATCATTATCCGTGATCTCAAAATTGGGTTCACCCACATCCGGTACACCGTTTCCCTCAGTCCCATCTTCATCTGGTCCAGGATAATTCACATGATAATCCGCCAATCCATCTGCGCCAATATCATCCCGATCAATGTCCCAATCCCCGTCATTATCTATACCATCAAACTGGCTTTCGTCCACCATTCCATCATCGTCATTATCAATTCCGTCATAAGGATTGCCCGGGGATTCTAAAAAGCTCCAGCCAAAATACACCGGTTTAAATCCACCATAAGAATTACTCCAGCCATTATGATCCCATTGGAATACCATATCATTTTCTGTATCGAACCAGGCATCATCATCTGAGAAATCTGATGATCCCCCCACATCTGCATCCCCATACATCCCGAAAACAACACTATCCAGTGTGCTCGACCCTACATTGGTGATCCAGTAGGTTATAATGATAATATCTTCCGCAGCCGGATGATTCCATTGATATCCCCTAACTTCCATTTCTATACCAAGTCCGGCTCTTCTATTGATTTGATCCGCATCACTGGAATCGGAGAAAAATGCAAATTCATCATTATCAAAATCATCCATGACATAATATGATTCCTGATCGGCTCGGGTATATTTCCCATATTGACCATTCCAGTAACCATTCCAGTCATCTTCCCGGTTGGGCCACGATTCCGGCCAGGCATCCTCATTATCACTCATAGCAAGGTATTCCTGGTTTGGATTAGCATATCCGGGTAGGGGTTCAAAACCCCATGGAGTTCCTTCCGGCGAATTATCTATGAGAGCGGGTGCAACGGCACCATCCGAAACTATATGCCTCCGAATTCCATTTGTATCCACCACACTGGCAGCTACGACGGGTGTAAATTCATAAAAATAGGCATGGCCAGACCCAATGGGATATACACCAGAAAAACTACCGCCTGCGTCACCGATCCCGCCAAAATTGTAAAAACGGCATAAGACCCGATTTCCTGAATGATCCGCATATTTTCGGTCTATATTAGAGGTAACCTTGGCAGCAGAACCGGTAGATCTTTGATATTTATCAATTGGATCATCCTGGGCAAGCACGAGAGGGAACAGGATGAAAAAGATCAGTATTTTTTTCGTCTTCATGAAATTATTTTATTGAGACGGAAACGCCAATTTTGATCTGTCTCGGAGTGGAATAATAATCTGGTCGAACAAGATATTGATCTAAAGAATTCAACCGTGGTCCGCTAAACTGGGGTGTATAGTTTGGAACCAATGAATAGGTCGACCTACCCGTATCATTATAAACGGTTAACTCATTCCGGACATCAAACAGGTTATAAATATTGATATGAGTTGACACAATGAAATCCTTAAATAATACAAAATTGTAATAGCCTCTCATATCCATGTTATAAGTAGCTGGTTTCAAAGCATTATTCTCAAATGCGGTTCTTGTATCAGCAAATTGGGTTGTGTATGGAAATCCGCTTCCATAATTAAAAACCAAACTTACACCGGAGACATTTGTGGGGTGATAGGTCATGGTTCCGTTGATAGTATGGCGTTGATCCCAGTCCAAGGGTACGAGCATTTTTTCGGGTTCAATATTCGATTGCTCATCGTAAAATGCTGCAGTTGGGTCGGAAGCGTTCCCCTCAGAAATAGAGTAGGTGTAATCCAAATTTCCAGAGAAGTCCTGGAGAGATCGTTTCGATATTGCAATTGTGATGCCACGAGAATTTGCATGATCCTTATTCACATACAAACCGTACCGATCTCCCGCAATAAAGGATTTTTTGATCTCCGATGAATTCAGGTTGCGGATATCCT
>CAJXJG010000270.1 GCA_913054425.1 uncultured Fidelibacterota bacterium | reverse complement strand
TGCTACCTACTGAAGCTAACAGCGCCAGCCATAAGGCTCAAGCTAAAGCAATAATTTCAACTGAATATTTTCAACTTTGCAACTGCAAGACCGGGATGGGGGCGGTGTAAAAGACCCGGGCACATTGTACAGCAATTTTTCTAAATTCGCTTTAATACAAATGGCCACCAACGAAAAAGATAAAATTCTTAAAGCCGTAGATGATGCTTACATTAAAAATAAGGATAGGCTAATCAAATTCTTTTCAGATATAGGTTTCGATAAATCTGAAAGTGCGAACCTTACCAATGCAATGAAAAATGCGGTCTATTTCCTTGAAACCCATGAGTATGATAGGCATGACATTGAAATTTCCCTTAGAAATGAGATAAAGGAACAACTTGCATCAAGAAAAAAAGAAATCGCATCACTAATGGATGGGAAGGAAATATTAAAAGATATTGTCCCTATGATGGATTGGGATGCCCTATTAAAATTGAAAATAAAATCAATCGATAATCATGAATTCAATAAATCTCGGGCCGGGAAAAACAAGAGCCTGCAAATGGCATTGGAGCCACTGTTTTGGAGACTGGCACGATTGCAAATCGGACAAAGCCGGCAGGTCAATATTGTGTTTGACCTATTTGTAGAATTTGATTTCGATGATTATGCCCGGGATGATTACCATACAGCCGACCAACTCCTTGGCAAAAAAGAAAAGAAAGAACGTATAAGAAAACAATTTCAACAGCCTGCCATGAAATCACGGCAGAAATATGCAACCCTTTTTGGTTGGTCAGACTGATTTATCAATTATAGACGCCGTTTAAGAGCGTCAATTTCCCCTTCCTTCCGCGGCGTATTTTAACGTTACTCCCGCTCCATAATTTCCTTCCAAAATAAATACACGAAGGCACTATTATGGAAAATGAATTAGATATAAGGCAAGATAATGATTTAGAGGTCGCAATTCTATCATGCTTGCTATCCGATGGCCCGACCTTGGATGATGAAAATATAAATAAACTCAAGGAATCAGATTTTCGTTATCAAAAAAACCGGGTAGTGTTCCGGGCAATTATGGATTTGAATAGCGCCGGAAAACCAGTGGATGTTTTAACATTGACAAAAATATTAAAAGACCGCAAGCAACTTGAGGAAATTGGTGGGGCATATTTTTTGACTGGATTAATGAATAGTTATGTTACAGCTGGTAGGATTACCCAATTGGCAGAAGAACTAATGGAAAATGCGAGACATAATTTGATGTTGAAAATGGTCGAAAGGGTTCGTTTTGGGGATGCTGACATTACTGAACTGTTATCCATTGCTGAGGCAAAGAAAGTTAAGGAATTTATAGAAAGCGACTATGGTAACGCTCAGATGTTGGAAAAGATGGTCCCGGATAAAATTCGATTCAATCATGATAATGGGAAATGGTACATATGGGAGAATTCTTTTTGGAAACCGGATAATAAAAGGAGTGTGCTCAAATATGCTATGCAAGTGGCAAGGCAAAGACAACAAAATGCTCTTCTATTGGCAGATAGTAATAAAAGGAAAAAGGCATTTGAATTTGGGCAAAAAAGCGAAGATGGTCACAGATTAAACCAAACTTTAAAGGTGGCAACATCACTGCCAAAGTTCGCGACCACATCAAAGGACTGGAATAGAGACCCGGATTTATTACAATGTTCCAACGGAGTTGTGAATTTTCTGAATCTTGATTTTTACGATGGCGGGAACCCCAATTACATGATGAATCAGAACACCCATGTCCGATATGACAGCAATGCGGTATGTCCGCGGTTTGACAGATTCATGATGGAAATAATGAATGATGATGAAGAACTGGTATATTGGGTTCTGAAAGCATTGGGATATAGCCTGACCGGGCATAGTGATGAACAATGCTTTTTTATAATGTTAGGTGAAGGAAAAAATGGTAAAAGCAAATTTATCGATTTAATCGAATTGATTTTTGGAGATTATCATAAGAATACCCGTTTTGAAACATTTCTAAAGAAATTCAATAATAGCAGTTCACATGAGTTGGCGCGACTGAGCAATTCTCGAGTAGTGACCGTTAACGAAAGCAGTAATGGTAGGGAATGGGATGAAGAGCGAATCAAGTCTATAGTTGGCGGGGATATGATTACAGCCAGATATTTATACCAGCATGAGTTCACATTCCGTTCCCGGATAAAATTATGGTGTGCTACAAACAACCTACCAAGAGCAGAAGATTTCACAGACGCATTTTGGCGCCGGGTCAGGGTAATTCCGTTTGACCGAAAATTTGAAGGGGAAAACAGGAATCCAAATATCATAAATGAATTGTCAGGTGAACTCAGCGGTATTATGAATCGTTTTTTAGATGGATATAAAAACTGGGCAAACGAAGGATTGGGCGAGCCACCACAGCGGGTGATGAACACCACCGAGCAGTACAGAACAGAGAGCGATGTTATAGCACAATTTGTTGATGATTGTGTCACCAAAACTGAAAATTATGATGATATCATTACTGCCAAGAGGATTCATCAGCTATACCAGAAATGGCACGATGAAAATGCTGAAGGCAGGCCGCTGGCTATCCAACCTTTCGGGAAACGAATGAACCTTCTGGGATACAAATCTGAAAAGATTGGCGGGACAAAAAAATATATCAAAATCCGGGTCGCAGGACTTTAGGACTGTAAAGGTCTATTTTATATAAACCCTCTATATACACGTGTTTAAAAAAAGTTTATAGAAAATGGGGTATGAGAGTCCTAGAGTCCTAATGGCTCCATTTCAATACTGTTTTGATGTGTTCCAGCTGTGTGTGTCAAAATAGACCCTATACTTTACATACATCTACACTTGCTACACTTGCTACACTCGCTTGTTTGTGGGATGATGTGTAGATTTGGATAAGGAGATTATTATGAAAAGATTAT
>CAJXJG010000269.1 GCA_913054425.1 uncultured Fidelibacterota bacterium | reverse complement strand
ATCGTGCCTATGTTTACATGGGGCTTGGTTCTCTTAAATTTTTCCTTTGCCATAACAATCTCCGTTCTTTTAGTTGTCGCTTCAAGTCCTGAGCCTACGACCGGACTTGAACCGGTGACCTCGTCCTTACCAAGGACGTGCTCTACCGACTGAGCTACGTAGGCAAGCCCGAGCGGGTGATGAGAATCGGACTCACGTAACCAGCTTGGAAGGCTGGTGTTCTACCATTGAACTACACCCGCAATGTGGGGAGAGAAGGATTCGAACCTCCGTAGGCGTTCGCCGGCAGATTTACAGTCTGCTGCCATTGACCGCTCGGCCATCTCCCCTCATTAATCAAAAAATCTTTATTGCGCAATTAAAGCACTTCAAATCTCTTTCGTGAGTCAAATTTGTTTCGTCCAACTGATTAGCCAGTAACACCAACTGAGCCGGCGAAGGGACTCGAACCCCCGACCTGCTGATTACAAATCAGCTGCTCTACCAGCTGAGCTACACCGGCAACTCAGAAGTCAATTTCAATACACAATTAATGAAAACGACTTTGGCTGGACGACACGCCTGCACGCCAAAAATACCACTTTTAAAGGAACTAATACTCAGGAACATATCAACAATCTGGATTCATGAATATTAAAGTCTATCAATATAGATAAATTATTAAGATTAAATCAATTATTTTTTAGAACAGAAAAATATAATTTTTACAAGATGATAAAAGGAGGACTTTGATATAAAAAGCAGGTCCCCTTCAATCTTCCGACAGATCAAATTTTGTTTTCTATAAAATATCTATAAAAAAAGAAATTATGATTTCAACGGTTTACATTTTTGTCCAGTTAAAGTGTCTTCAACAATCCATCCCAGGTCATTTATTTTATATCTCAATTTATCAGAAAGTACCCAATCATTTTCTTGACGTGCTTTTTGACGAACATTAACAAGGTCTAGCACTTCCTTTGGTACTTCAATATTTTCCTTGATAAGATCAAATATTGAATTAACCTTATCTAAAAAATACACACCAGATTCAGCTTCTTTCTCTTGAAGAGAATCGCTATCCAGTTTAATATTTGTTTTACGTACCCACTCAAAAAAAATGGCTAACGCAACAGGAGTATCTAAATCATTATCCAATGCACGTTCAAACTGCGAATATTCTTTCGGTAAACTGGCATTATTTTCAACAGTATTATTTATAGATAACAGCCTGTCATATAAGTCGGTGATTCGCTGGATAACCTGTTCCGCCTCGTGCTTTTTATCCATGGTAAAATTAAGCTTACTCCGATAATGTGTATTCAGTAAAATATAGCGCAAGATCTCCCCTGAAAACCCCTTTTCTATTAAATCTGAAATCCTGAAATAATTTCCTTGGGATTTACTCATCTTTCCTTTTTCAACTAGGAGATATTCACAATGCATCCAGATATTAACAAATGGTTCTTCGGTTGCACAGACTGATTGAGCTATTTCATTCTCATGATGAGGAAATAAATTATCCACACCCCCACAGTGGATATCAAAATGATTCCCTAAATATTCTGTTGACATCGCCGAACACTCGATATGCCAACCTGGTCGACCTTTTCCCCAGGGTGAATCCCAGAAAATATCACCTTCTTTCTCCTTCCAACTTTTCCATAAAACAAAATCCTGTGGTTTTTCTTTTGTGTATTCGTCCGCCAAAATCCTATTACTCCGTTTTTGCTGTGAAAAATCAAGATTGATTAATTGACCATAATCATGATAAGAATCAATTGCGAAATAAACTGACCCATCATCTGCAATGTACGCATTTTTATTTTTCACTAAATTTTCAATCATCCGGACCATCGCCGGTACATGATTGGTTGCTTTAGGATAATTATCAGCGGGAAGTATTTTCAGCACCTTTAAATCTTCAAAGAATCTGCCAGTATACTTTTTAGTTAATTCAGAGATTGGAATGTTTTCATCAAATGATCGCTTTATTGTTTTATCATCAACATCGGTGATATTCATTATATGATTAACTTCGAATCCTTTAAGCAATAAATACCTTTTAAGTAAATCTTCAAACATGAAAGCTCGAAAATTTCCAATGTGAGCTGTATCATAAACAGTTGGGCCACAGGTATAAAGCTTGACTTTACCAGGTTCTATGGGTTTAAATATTTCTTTTTTCCTCGTCAAGGAATTATAAAATTGTGTTGACATGCTTAACCTTCAATGGTTTTAAAAATTTACGATCTATATGACATGAAACTGCATGCTGAATCGCATCAATTTTCAGAACAAACTTATCTTTGCCCTTTACCTGGACAACAACACCCTCAGTTCCTTTCAGGGGGCCTGCAATAATTAAAACATGATCCCCCTCAACAAAATAATCAATCCCCTCCGGTTCATATCCTCCTTCAAGCAATTGACGGATCGCCATTATCTCTTCATCACGAATAACAGCTATTTTCCCGCCCAATTTAACAATATTATTTACACCGTATGTCTGTAAAACAAATAAACCGTATTTGAGATGGATCTTTACAAATACATAGCTTTTAAATAAAGGCATTTCCACCCATTTTTTTCGATCACTCCATTTTCTCTTTTGCCGTAATAATGGTAAATAGGCAGTGAATCCTTTTTTAATTAATTGTTCATAGGCAACTTTTTCATGCCTGGGTTTTGTATAAGCACCAATCCATCTTTCAGCATTTGCATCTTTAGATAAACTGTCGTCCCTTGTGTTTTTATCTAACATACACTTTTATTTGTTTTTAATCATTCTCTTCAATAATTATTTTGATCAATTCTTCAAAAGAACCACCTGCTGCTTTGAATGCCTTAGGAACTAAACTTGTCTTTGTCATTCCCGGAAGTGTATTCACCTCTAAAAACCACAATACCTCATCTGTATCCAGAAGAAAATCAACCCTCCCGTAATTTCCGCATCCAAGAATTTGAAATAT
>CAJXJG010000268.1 GCA_913054425.1 uncultured Fidelibacterota bacterium | reverse complement strand
AAACAAAGCTGCCTTTGATGTGATCTATATACAGATTTTTTTGGCGAATCGTTTGCCCGTCCCACTGGTCAATCCATTCCGGCGGACGGTCGGCTGTTAAAACAATGAGCGGAACCTGTTGATAATATGCTTCTATCACAGCTGGCGCAAAATTCTGTGCTGCCGTTCCGGATGTGCAAACCAATACGACAGGTTTTCCGAATTGCTGTGCAAGCCCAAGACCGATAAATCCCGCAGAGCGCTCATCCGTAACGGAAATTGTTTCAATATCCGGATGTTTTCCAAATCCAATGAGTAAAGGTGCACAACGGGATCCGGGACATACCAATGCTTTTTCAACACTAAAATCAGCGCAAAGTCCCACTAAATCATAAATGTGCTTGGTGTTTTGGATAGGTGTTAAAGTGTTCATGTGTTAACGTGTTTTTGTTTCCACAAACACACCATTGACCTTAACACTCGAAAACTCACACACTTAAACACTCTTCCTTCCATTCATCACATCCAAAAGCGTCTGACATTTCAACGCGGTTTCTTCCCATTCTTTTTCAGGAATAGAATCGTGGGTAATCCCAGCTCCAGCATAGAGTACAGCTCTTGTTCTTAATATTTGCATACAACGGAGATTTACATAAAGACGGGACATTCCCTTCATGTTTACAGGGCCTAAATAACCGCTGTAGAATTCACGATTTAAATGTTCGTTGGCAGTAATGAATCGAAGTGCAGAAAATTTCGGCATACCGCATACAGCTGATGTTGGGTGAAGTAAATTAAGCATAATTGTCCCTAATTCAGGGAAATGTACTTTTTTTAAATCCACGGTATATTCTGTTTTGAGATGAATCATATTCCCGGCTCTAACAGACCGTGGTCCTGTTTCAATAAACTCCCGCAACCGGATGATCTTGAACTGCTCAATGATGTAACGACTCACCATTGCCTGTTCTTCAATTTCCTTCTGATTCCACGCCGCTTCAGATAAATCTTTGTCCAATGGAAATGGTTGAGTCCCCGCTACGGAGACCGTGCGAAAATGGTCGGCAGATGATTCTATCAAAAGTTCAGGTGTAGCACCCATCCAGGTTCCGCACCCGGGAATTGAAACCAAACTCACGAATGCGTCGGGATAAGCTTTTTCCATTCGGTTGAATTGTTCAATGATATCAAAATTTTCCTGCAAGGGCTCATCATACGTTCTTGCAGAAACCACTTTATCAAACTCCCCTTCTTCAATGGCTGTAATTCCATCTGCCACCATTTTGATAAAATGACTTATTTCTCCGGAGATTTCAGTATCCGGTCGTATGTTTAAATGGTAAGTGATTGGTGAGTAGACATGTTTTTCAAGTTCACCTTTTTCAATTTTCCATTCACCATTAACACAAGATGCTAAAATATCAGATTCCAGAAATAGGGTCTCATTTCCTTCCGGATTCATAAATGGACTTACCACGAAACCCGGATTTATATTTTGTAAATCTATTTGTCCCTTTATCGGGGCATCTGAAAGATCAGCCAGGAAATGAACTTTTCCTTTTCTCGGAAATCGCCAAACAGCCATAGATCCATTCATGACAATTGCGCTTGACCATAGTGATTTTAAATTCATCTTTTTGTCCGTTATGGTAACCATTTTAATAAATCTTTGTATTTCTGAATCTCTGAGGCTAATCTTTATCAATCACAGCTAACGTCAACCGGCTCACACAAACCAGTTTATCATCTTCATTTTTAATTTCGATATTCCATACTTGTATCTTCCTACCAATCTTAATTGGCGTGGCTTTTCCATATACCCACCCAGATTTTACACTTCTCAAGTGGTTACAGTTGATCTCCACCCCCACAACAGATTTTGTATTGTGGTCAACTTGTATTCCACCACCAATACTCCCCAGCGTTTCAGCCAAAGTTGCTGATGCACCGCCGTGTAGTAACCTATACGGTTGAACAGTGCGGTCATCCACGGGCATCCTACCACAGATATAGTTTTCACCAAAATCAGTGATTTCAATACCGATATGTTCAGTCATTGTGTTTTTCTGAAATGCTTTGATTTGTTTTAATGCTTCTTGTTTGTCCATATTTCTCTCCTATTATTTATTGCCAATGTATAATGTACAAACGCCAAAAGTTAGCGGAATAGCTCTGCAATCTTTCAATCTTAACGATTCCATTATTGCAACGAATTCTCTCCGTGTGGGGAAGTTCATAATTGAATCCGCCAAATATTCATATGCAGCCGGATTTTTTGTAAACCATTTCGCTAACTTGGGTAATACACCATTGAGATAAAAACTATATGTATTCTGCCAAAATCCCGGTTCCGGTGTAGTGAGTTCTAAAACCATGACTTGTCCATCAGGAACAATAATCCGTCTCATTTCCATTAGAGCTTTTTCCTTATCAGGAATATTTCGTATTCCAAATGCAATTGCAGTCACATCAAAAGAATTATCATCAAATTCAATCTTTGTTGCATCGCCCCATTTCAAATCCACCCGATCTAATAGATTTCTGGCAGCAACTTTCTCGATTCCTTTATCCACCATTTCTTGCACAAAATCCACACCGGTCACATTCACATCAGGATAGGCGTTGGCACAATCCAGGGCTAAATCTCCCGTTCCAGTTGCCACATCCAAAAATCGGTTCGTATTAAAAAAATTCATCTCTGATACGGTTCGTTTCCGCCATGCCACGTCCCGCCGTCCGGATAAAAACCGATTCAAAAAATCATACTTATCCGTAACTGAAGAAAAAATATCTTTTACGATGCTAATTCGTTGATCATTAGTCATATCCTGAACTGATGGATATTCTTTCTTTTGTTGCTCTCTCACCTTAATCCCTTGGTAAATAATTCAGTTATTCCCTTTACCCATTTCTCTCGGTCAAATTGATCCTTATTCCCGACTTCCAATGCTTCATGATATTCCTTTAAAAATCGATTGA
>CAJXJG010000267.1 GCA_913054425.1 uncultured Fidelibacterota bacterium | reverse complement strand
AATCTATTTCTTTTGCTAATCCTTTGTGTACGTAGGGAATATGCATTCCTTCCAGGTAATTTTCACAATAAAGCGCCCAGTGTGCATCTACGTAAAATATCTTCGATAATTTTTCATTATATGAAATTTTATCAAACGGAAACCAATCTAGTCTTTTTTCTATATCTTCAAGTACAGGGGAATTTTTAATTGAAGAATGAAGTGATACAAATATGAACTCATTCCAATTTTTTAATTGGATTTCCTGTAGATTGTCTTTTTCCAAAGGACAATCTTTAGCTCCCTCAAATCCAGGAATAGTTTTTATTGTACCATTTAAATCAAAAGTTCTCCCATGATAACCACATTTCAAAACTGAAGAGTTGGTTTCCTTTTCACATACCAGATGTGCCCTATGCGTACACACATTTGACAAACATTTTAATGTTCCATTTTTCTGTGTTATAACCAAAGGCTCATTTAAGGAATCATTCAGGAATGTGAAGGGATAAACATTTTTCTTTTTCAAGCTACTGGAATGGGTGATTAATTGCCATGAATTGTTGAAAATATTATGAATTGTTTTTTCATAAGTTTGAGGGTCAGTATAAAAAGCAGACGGTATTGTTGATGCTTTTGAAATATCCGTTTTTATTTCAAATTGGTTCATTTTTCAATTGCTGATTTATCTATATTTATTCAATAATTGGGTAGAAATAAAAAACCCCGCCGGATGACGGGGTTTCATTGAAGTTCCTAATATTATCCTTTGAACAATTTCCTGAAAAAGGATTTGATTGATGATTCTTCTTTTTCCGGTTCATTCTCAAGTGAGACTTCGAAATCAGTTTTCTTACTAAGGATTTTCTTGATTTCTTCCGGGGTGATTTTTGCTTCATCGAAACTCACTGTGGCTGTGCTGGTTTCAAAATTAACATTGCAGGACTTAATTCCATCAACATCAATTAAAACCGTTTTCACCTTATTAACACAGCTATATTGACATGCCATTCCTTTTACCTTTAAGCTGGTGGTTTTATCTCCTGCAGCAAGGAATGCCAATAGAGTGCATAGTGTCATTAAATATTTCATAGTGTTCTCCTTTTTTATAATAGTTAGATCAAAATTTATAATATAAAATATTCATTTACCATTGAAAATCCTCATCCACTAATTTCCACATATACCAGGCTGCAGTGGTTCGAAACGGTCTCCATTTTTCTGCCTGTCTATCCATGAATTGAATTTCAGGAATTTCGTCCAATTGAAAAAACAGTGTCATTCCTTTTTGAATTCCCAAATCAGATAAGGGAAGAATGTCCGGGCGATTCAAGGTAAACATCAAAAACATGTCTATTGTCCATGGTCCGATCCCCTTAATTTTTATAAGCAGATTTCTAATTTCATCGTCTTCCATTTTTGGAATGTCTTCCGGAATGATTTCATTATCATCAAATGCGTTGGCAATTTCTTTTACATAACAGGTTTTTTGCCGGGAGAGTCCAATTGACCTGTATTGTTGATCTGAGTTTCTTAAAACCTGTTTTGGAGATGGGAAATCTTTTGATTTGAACAAATCCAAAAACCGGGTGTAAATAGTGAAGGCTGCTTTTCCTGAGAGTTGCTGGTACACTATGGATTTTACCAGAGCTTCAAAATAATTTTCATTTAGTTTGTAATCCGGTTTTCCGAATCTGTCAATCAGTATTCCAAAACGTGGGTCAGTTTTTTTCAGGTGTTCTAAGGCTATTGAAATGTTTTTCATTTTTTTTAATCAAAGTTCATATTAAACATAACAGAAAGCCCCTCAGCGAGGGGCTTTCTGGGTGGCTCGAGCCGGAATCGAACCAGCGACACAAGGATTTTCAGTCCTCTGCTCTACCTGCTGAGCTATCGAGCCTAATTAAACGGCCGAAATTACAGGGTATGATAAATTTATTCAAAGCCTTCTAATAAATAGTGCTGAAAAAATAAGATAATTATGTAACAAAAATCGCTTTCTCACGTTGTTCTGTAATTTTCCCTATCTTCTGCGCTTTGATTGAAGATTGTTCGTTAAACAATTTCAGAAACGATTCAAATTTTTCAGGTGAAATCGATATGAGTAGTCCGCCGGAAGTCTGTGCATCACTTGTGATCAGTTTTTCAATCTCCGTACGATCTTCATGAAATTGTGTAAATGATTCAGCATACGACAGGTTGCGTTTTGTACCACCGGGGATGATACCGTCATTTGCCAACTTTAGAGTTCCAGGTAGGAGCGGAAGTAAGTTATAATCAATCTCGGCGGTCACGTTGCTGGCATCACATATTTCGCTTAGATGTCCCAGCAGTCCGAACCCGCTTACATCTGTTGCTGTTTTTACACCAAGTTCAACCATTATTTTTGAAGCAATGTCGTTCAAAGCTGACATGGATTCAACAGCAGTATGGATTATATTGTTTTTTGCCAATCCTTTTTTAATAGCTGTGGCAATGATTCCGGTTCCGATTGGCTTTGTGAGCACCAAAATGTCACCGGGTTTTGCGCCATCATTTTTGACTAAATTTTGTTCTTCAACCTCTCCCGTAACAACCAAACCGTATTTTGGTTCTTTATCGTCTATACTGTGCCCGCCTACAGTTGGTATCCCCGCTTCCTTTGCTTTGTCAGCGCCGCCCTGGAGAATGGTAGTGAGCATTTCGTTAGGAAGATCATTGATGGGGAATCCTACAATATTCAGGGCGAATAAGGGCTTTGCTCCCATGGCGTAGATATCCGACAAACTATTTGCCGCTGCGATTTGTCCGAATTGATAGGGATCATCCACAATCGGAGTGAAAAAATCTACTGTTTGGACCAGTAATTTCCCACTGTCAAGACGTACAACGGCGGCATCGTCGTGTCCGTTAAAACCAACGATTACTCTTTCGTCAGGGATCAATTGAAGCTTACCCAGAACCTGGGCCAGGTCTTCCGGACCTATTTTACAAGCTCACCCGGA
>CAJXJG010000266.1 GCA_913054425.1 uncultured Fidelibacterota bacterium | reverse complement strand
ACCAAATCCTTTGATATTTGCTTCTTTTTCCATAATGAATTCAGCTAACTCTTTTACTACTCCTCTATCCCAACTATTCTTGTCAACCTGATGATAAATGTGTTTTCCAATATTCCAATATCACTCAACCAAAATAGTATTGACTTGAGTAAATGCTTTCTGCTTGGAATGTTGAATTTGATCTAAAATATTACCAAATTCATCTTCATGAACTTTTTGGATATTTTTAGCCATTGACCAGTTCCATTGGGCGGATCTTAGATTCAATGAAGACTATTTCTTCATCTGATAGTTGATACCGTTCATACAACTCCTCGTCAGTCCAATTGGTGGACATATCTAAAATAGGAACGAAAGCATAGGAATCCTTTGTAATATGATGCGAGTACATGAATTGCGCAACAAGAAATCGGAAGAAACGTGTTTTCATGTAAGCAACGAGATTTAGTGCAAAGGGCTCTTTTTCAAATGCACCAACTACCAAATAAGTTTCAGTACAGATTGTCTTCGGAGGAAGAATATCAATTTTGGAAAATACACGTCTTCTACCATCTTTGCCAGGATTACCCGCATGATCGTAGCCAACATAGGAGGTGATAACTTTCCATTTATCTATCCATTCTGTTCCAACTGTCACCTCATCACGTTTATATGGGCCTTCTCCTTTTTGCCAACGTAGAATAATGTCTCCATTATTTTGTGGTCTAGTATTTGTTGCAATTCCAAAAGGTTTTCTGCTGGAAACTTGCTCATTCATCTTCTTTTCTTTGTTCATTAATACTTTACGAATAATTGACACTGCCTTTCCATGTCGAACGAAAGTTGAGAATTCGTTAAGTGCTCTTGTTGATCTTACTTGGACACCGTTTTGAATGTTGAGCACTTCACAGGGTCCCCCCGAGTCCTTCTCCCAAAGAAAGTAGCAAATGCCACCAGCAATATCAACTCCTGGGAAACACTCAGAAGCATTTTCAAAATCTACAATTTCACGAATTTGGCTATCGTTCAACATTTCACCACGAAAATCTTTTAAACCTTTTCCTCCTGCGAACCAGCGAGCAGGTATTATCATTGTTAAAAAACGTGGATTTAACTTTTTAGCTTGTTCAACAAATTTGTGGTAGAGCGGCGAGGCACTTTTCCCAAATCCTCCATCACTCAACTGATACGGCGGATTTCCAACAATGACATCAAATTTCATTTTAAATATCTCCTCTGGATTATCAGTGTGAATAAATTGGTAAGCATGAGTTTCGAGTTCGTCACGATCTTTGTAAACTTCTTCGCTGGCACCACAAAACTCACACCTTCCACTTTTCCAAGTATGTTCAATGCGATTAAAAACAATATTACCTTGTTCGTCCTTAAATTTTTCACAAACAGAATATTTATTATTCGCGGTTTTGGTACAATAAACACTTCGTCTGGAAAGGAGTGAGGTCAGTTCAGTAATCGCAATTCCGTAAATTTGCTTGGTAAAAATATGATTGATGCGTTCTTGTTTTTCCGGAATTTCAGCTTGCAATCCGTCCATCAGTCTTTTAGCAATTTCTCTCAAAAAAACTCCAGATTTTGAAACAGGATCAAGGAAGGTAATTGTTTTATCACTCCAGATTTCTTTGGGCAGCAAATCAAGGATATCGTTGGCAAGTTTGGGAGGAGTAAAAACCTCGTCACTGCTTAAGTTGGCCAAGCAACTTAAAACATCAGGATTGTATTGTATATCAAGCATATTGTCCCAACTTCAAAAAATGAATTGGCGGATATTCTTTAATTGGTTCCGGAATAAATGCCGGATCATTTTCATCAGAAAACAAAGGTATATCATCTATTCCGCTCTTCTCAAGCAAAACATGAAAAGTGTAATCTCTACGTTTGAGCATACTTCCTTTCACAAATGACCATTCCGGAAAAACAATCGGTTGATTTCCAGATTGCAGAGTCAGGGCATCGCCTTGTAGGATATTGTTCCCCAAAATATATTTGACGCTGTTTTTGCATTCATCTAAACACTTTTCTTTAAAACGTATTGCATAATTCTGCTCAAAAATAGCGAATAAACGCTGACGGCATTCATGCACATTGTCCTCTAAGAGATCAATTCCGTATAGACTCGAAACAGCCAACACTGCATATCGTTCATAGTCTAATTGGCTTTTTTTGTAATTTTTGTCAACTACAGCTAATTTTCGTCTTAGCACTTCAACCAAAAAATTGCCAGTTCCGCATGCGGGTTCCAAAAAACGGGAATCTATTCTCTCCGTTTCTTGTTTAACCAAATCCAGCATGGCATTGACTTCACGCTCTGCAGTGAATACTTCACCGTGATCCGCTACCCGATTTTTTGACTTTAGCTGTCTTGTAATATTTGTACTCACTTAAATTAATTTCCTTTCATTGATGCAGAAGAAAAAGTGTGAAATCCTCTATTTGTCATTTATACCTTAGGGCGAAATCTTGATGATAGTAGCGTAGTAGCTTTTGCAAGAATTCTCGCTTTGTTCGAAATGACACGACTTTGAGATTATTTCTGGTTCATCATTTTTGTGTGTTATTCCATTTTGATTCATTAGTTCGTCCTAATTGTTCTCTTTATTTGAAATTAGTCTATGAGCACATGCCAATATCCTCCTTTAATGCTTCAATTCTCTTGAGTCGTCCTTGTTCATTTAGAGTTTGAAAATCCCGTTTAATAGTTTTCTCATTAACCCCATATTTTCAGCTCATTGTTTTAACGTACTTTTCTGATTTATGAGGATATCATCCAATATATAATCCAATTTTTTGGGGACATTTTCAATTGAATCCAAAATGCTGTCAAGCATAAATTCTATGGAAATAATACTTTGTTTCAAAATTACGAAAATAGTTGAGGTGCCTGGCGTAAATACTCAGCTGGTGAAATCACTGTTTGTCCCAAACAAAGTTCTTTAGGAAAATGGACATGATTGCCTGTAATCAAAAAATCA
>CAJXJG010000265.1 GCA_913054425.1 uncultured Fidelibacterota bacterium | reverse complement strand
TTGAATTTTCGATTCTAAAATAGTTTAATAACCATCAACCCCCGCCAAGTAGCGGGGTTTTTTGTTTCCCCGCATTTGTTCTTACATTCCACCGTGTTTGAACTGGGAGTAATAACGAGAGGATGAAATGAAACGCCTCTGACTCAAATATAATGAGTAAAACAGAAAAACATATAGAATATTGGTCTAATGGATAGAAGAAGAGAGAAGGCACTTACAAGAATGGGAAACATGGCGGGAATGCGGAAAATATTAAATATTACAATGTACAAATCATGTTTGTAAAGACATTACAGCCAGGCATTAAACAGGCAGAAATTAAAAGTGCTTGATATAACAAGTTCTATCAATATAAATTCTACGCAATCGATGGCGGAATTATCATATATGGAAAATTATTAAAAGCTTTATTATGGATATTGTTAAAATGAAATCCATAATATTATTGGAATCATAGTTTGAACGTAACAACGCTCCAAACAATTGCTGATATAATTAATGTATCGCGCTCGACGGTTTCCCGGGTATTAAACAATAAATGGGAGAGATATGGAATAAGCAGGGTTACAGCAGATAAAATCACTGTTTTGGCAAAAGATTTAAATTATCTAAAAAATGATACAGCTCGATCACTTAGAGAGAAAAAAACATTTACAATAGGCGTTATAGTTAGAGATATAACCAATCCATTTTATTCGCATATTATAAAATTTGTTGAAAGAGCTCTTTATGCTAAAGGATATACTATAATTATTTGTAATACAGGATATGATTTAGATAGAGAAAGTAGCCTTATCAATTCACTAATCAGTCGAAGGGTTGACGGTATTATTTTATCACCAATTCAGAAATCCATAGAAAATATATCAATAATAAAATTTCGAAATGTACCACTTGTCCTTTTTGATTGTAATATCGATGGAATGAAAGCTGACTATGTCTTGGTTGATAACGAAGCAGGTACTATGGAAGCGATAGAATACTTGATATCTCAGGGGCATAAAGAGATTGTATACATCGGTGGCAATTCCTACGATTCAAATAATCGACTCCGATATGCGGCATATAGAAAATCCATGCAATTAGCATCACTTTCCATACACAAGAATTATGTAAAACATGGACGTTACACTTTTAAACATGGCTATGATTCAGCAACAGAAATACTCAGATCGAAAAATGTTCCAACAGCATTTTTTACGGCAAATAATCGTATCATGTTAGGTGCTTGTAAAGGAATAATGGATTGTGGATTACAGATCCCAGATGATATCTCTATTATAGGCTTTGATGATTTTGAAACAGCCACTATGTTGCCTAATCCACTGACTGTTATCCGGCAACCAGTGCAGGAAATGGCCTTAAATGCGGTTGCTTTATTATTATCAAGAGTAGATAAAACAAATAACATTCCCTATGTGACCAGCCTGCTTAAAACGGAACTTGTTATTCGTAATTCCACCAAAGATATAAATTAGAGGAATTAATTGAAAGATTCTAATCATCGTTATAAAGGTAATTTTCTTCTGATTCTTCGGCATTTAATTCTGATACCAGCATTATTTTTATCCTTAATCTGGGCCGGAACGTCCGGCAAAATTACAGGGCGAATAACCGACAAGGCAACGGGTGATGCTCTCGTTGGGTGCAACATTATTGTGGAAGGAGAAGGATTAGGAGCCGCAACTGATTTAACTGGATACTACAATATTTTAAACATACCTCCCGGAACTTATACTGTAAAGAGCATGATGATTGGTTATACCAATGTCAGCTACACTAATGTTATTGTTAATTCCGATTTTACTACCACCATGGATTTTCAACTCTCTATTGCCGACATTGCCGGTGAGGAAATCACCGTTATGGCGGAAAAACCTATTATCAAAAAGGATCTCACTTCTTCAAGAGCGACTATCAGCAGTGAGACAATTTCCGGAATGCCTGTGGAGGAGATTGGAGATGTTCTTGAACTACAGGCGGGAATCATTAAAGGAAGTGACAATAAAATCCACATTCGCGGTGGCCGGTCGAGTGAAATTCTTTATCTGATTGACGGTATTTCTGTAAGTGATCCATTCTCAGGTGAAATCGCAGTAGAAGTGGAAAATAACGTTATACAGGAGCTCACGGTAGTCAGTGGAACATTTAATGCAGAGTACGGAAGGGCTATGTCAGGTATTGTTGAAATCATAACTAAGGATGGAGGTCAGAAATTATCGGGAAATATTTCAACTTATTTAGGGGATTATTTGAGTTTTGATGATGATGTGTTTGTGAACATCAATGATATTAATCCCAATAGTTTATCAAATATACAAGTAAGTCTAAATGGACCAATTCTAGGATTAGGTAACAAGTTGACTTTTTTTGCTTCCGGTAGATATTACAGTGATAAAGGATGGTTGTATGGAAGAAGGTGGGTAACTCCGGGCTTTCTTAATCAATCTAACTCTGATAGTGTATTTTGGGCAGTTGAACCCGGGGATAGTGCTTTTGTTTCAATGAACTTCTTTTGGAAAACAACTGCACAGGGTAAACTGACTTTCCGACCTCTCCCAAAGATCAAACTATCGTATGGCGTATTTTGGGATAATTCGAACTACCGCATATATGACCAGCTTTTCAGATTTAACCCAGATGGCGATTACAAGCACTATAAGAATGCACTCACTCAAATTTTTACCCTGAACCATACGTTGTCTGCCACCACATTTTATACATTTAAACTATCCAATATGGCAACCCATTATGAAAGGCATGTCTTTGATGACCCATTCAATTTAGGATATGTGGATGTTGAGGCCTACAGGGGCAGATTTTACGATGGTGGCACCAAACTCTGGCATGTAAGTCGCAGTACCACAAGTAACGGTGGGAGGTTTGATCTGCTGAGTCAGGTGACAAATAATCACCAAATGAAGACCGGATTTGAGATCACAAAATACACGATGACTTATAAAGATTTTAGGGTGTTATTGGATCGGAG
>CAJXJG010000264.1 GCA_913054425.1 uncultured Fidelibacterota bacterium | reverse complement strand
CTCAAGCAAAAGTCGAGTGTCAGATTCCTGGACCGACGCGTTTTTGGCCGAAGGACTCGCTGGGAGAGTCCCCGACGCCACTACTCACTCTTAGTCCACGCGACCCGAAAGGTCCTAAGACACTAGAGGTTCCTGTCGATCCCAAACTATTGGAAGCAGGTGACCATAACGGCTCGACCTTCTACCAGCATGAACGCTTTGCCCGGGTCCTGCGTGGAGAACAGTCCGTGGAGGTCTCCCTGCAGGATGGCCTCAAGGCAGTGCTGATTGGACTGGCAGCACACCGTTCCATCAAAACTGGAAAAGCGATCGACCTCACCAGTGGTGAGTACAGTATCTCCTGAATAATTTGTGAAAGGAATCCACGATCATGACTGCTAGGTAAAGCTGAGCTACTTTTTACCCCAAAATCATTCGGCTCAGTAAATCGATCACCAGTTATGAAACAAATTTTTTATTTTAGTATTTTGGCTATATGTTGATGATTTAATTTGTTATCATTCACAATATTTGTATTTTTCATATATATTTTTTTAATTTGCGTAACTTAAATAATTTATAATAAATATGAAAGTTTTTTTTTGGGCTTCCAATCTTTGCATATTAAACTGTTTGTATCGAGAGGTAAATAAACCTTGCATTCTGTTCTAGCTGCATGATAAATAGCGGCTACAAGCTCAATAGATTTTAATCCATCTTCGGGTTTGATAATATTTGATTTTTTACCCATCAAGTGATTTGCAACTTCTTGAAAAAAACTTGTAAAACCATTGTGATCCTGAAGAATATTTTTTTTAGCCTCAAAAATTAAGTTATCCAGTTCATTTTGTTTGTTTGGATCACGAGCAGTATAAATCCATTCATCCTCACCAGGTGCGTAAGGATTATTTCCACTTTCCACAGATATCTTTTCAAAAACCAACTTCAATCTTGTGGTATCATTAGCAGCTCCTAGAGTTATTGATGATGTAATTAAAGCACCAAACTCAGTTGTCATTGCAATAGAAGCACAATCTTCTGTTTCAATTTGGTTTACTAAAGTAGAAATATTTGCAGACACACTTTTTATATTTCCAAAAAAATATGATAGGAGATCGTGCGAGTGAATGGCGTGACTTAAAATTACACCTCCACCCTCTCCCTCCCAGCTTCCCCGCCATGGGACATTGTAATATTCTTCATTACGGTTCCAATGAACCTCAGATGAAGCAACTATAGGTTTTCCTGTTTTTCCCTTACTAATAAGATCTTTTAAAATAAGAATATGTTTTCCGTATCTATATTGAAATACTGGATACAAATTTTTGTTCATAGAATTTGAAACATCGATTAATTTTTGTGCCTCATTAACACTTGTAGAAAGAGGTTTTTCACAAATAACATGTTTGCCCGCTTTAAGGAATTTGAGAGCAGTATAAAAATGAAGATGAGGTGGCAAACAAATGTCTACAATATCTATTTCTTTATTTGTTATTATCATATCCATGTTGTTTTCTATCTGACTACCTGGAGAATTTATCGCAAGATCATTTGCTTTTTCATCATCAATATCGCAGATATAACTTACATTAAAATCGGATAATTCCGTTAAACTTTGAAGATGTGTCGCAGCTATTCCTCCACAACCTAAGATTGCTAATCGCAATGTCATTTTATTGTTTTAAATTGCCAATGAGTTTTGCAGAATTTTGTGCTTTTATTGCAAGTTCCATAACTTTTAAATAATGCGATTGTTGCATCGTAGTTTCAGTATGATTTATAATATCATGCATTAAATTGCCAAAAAATGAACGGCTCCTTGTTCACAACTTCTCTTTCAGAAAAGTCATAATTTTTTCACGCATCTGAGCTGTCTCTTCATGCCCTGCATTTTTATCTACAAAAAATTCGATGTTATTTGAAACGCAGGCTTTTTTATAGCATTTCATAAGCTCATCTCTAGAATGAGAGAAGCATTTCGCTGGTGTGCTCCAGTCCTGTAATCCTACACATACAAGTTGGGGTCTCGGCGCTGCAAGGCCAGCAATTTGTCCTGTGGAGAATTGGGTCAACAAGCCAGGTACTGTCATATATTGGCCATGTCCATCATGCTGTCCTGTTTGGATGAGCAAGTTCAAATCAGCAAAACAACACATATTTACCGAAGCACTTATCCTTTCATCAAGAGAGGCTAACCACCAGGCATGTGTACCACCCATTGAAATGCCCAATGTCCCAATTCGGTTGTTGTCGACAAGCGGGTTCTGATTCAGAAATTCAATACCGGCCAGCAATTCTGAAATCATCTGTCCAAAAAGTGGTTTTCCGCGCCACAGACCAGCTTTACTGCGACTTGATTCATCAGGGAATTGGCGGCCACCAAAGCATGGCATCTCCAGGCACAGTAAAGCAAAACCCTTATTGACAAGCGTTGAACCATAGTCTGACTGCAGTGACCTGCGGCCATCTAATAGTTCCTGCCGTCCGATGTCATATTTTTCGCCATGTGCATGGCAATAAAGAAGAGTGGGGAAAGGTCCTAGACCAGATGGATACAAAAAATAGCCTGGCACGGCTTCATCCAGATTACTGGTGAATTGCCAATCTTCTAAATTCGCAATACCCCATTTTTTTTGTGAAACGAGTTCTGTTCTTTTGAATTGGTTTTGCTGATTTTTTATGCCAAGTAGACGAAGGAGGTTATTCACTTTGGTGTTTCTATCAATTTTCATGGATTTACTACCTGTAATTATACATCAATGACGAGCATCCAATTAATGTTATTAATTTTATACTAACTAAATTAATGATTATTTATGATGCAGTCGTAAAAAGGACGTTAACTTAACCTACTGATATTTCGAAATATAATTAATTTTGATCTTGACTATTTCAGAGCAATATATCATAATATATCTGTATTATCAATCAGATAAGAAGGATTAATTATGTTTCACGCAAAAGACAACAAACAGGGCTACATTTTCGATCCATTCGAATATTTAGGTCCAAAA
>CAJXJG010000263.1 GCA_913054425.1 uncultured Fidelibacterota bacterium | reverse complement strand
TCTTGAGAATCATTTTGCGGAATAAAACTGTACACTTTTGTATTATGATAAGTATCAGTTGCAGAAAGTGTCATGTTGCAGCCAAGACTAATTTCAGGTGTAATAATTCTCTGACACTCAAAATCTTCAATTTTCCTTCCTCTATGACATGAATACCAATACTTTGGATTTGTTTTGTATTTCATTCTGAGTTTAATCAATTCTTCTCGATAACGACATAGATATGCGTAACCGAGAGGATATAGTTTTTTTAGTGCCGATTCTTCATATATTTTAGTTTTGCCTCCTGTCAGTAAATATGGATAAATACAGAACAATTTTGATTTTGGTTGTGTGTATCTATGGATATTTTCGCCTTTGAGCATTGGAATCAATAATTTTTTTTCAATTTCTACAGGCTCATGACATCGGTGCGAAGTAAGAAAATAAGTGTTCGATGTTTCTGAAACTGGAGTTAGAAAATATATTTCATCGATCCCAGTCACAACACCTTGAAAAATTGAATAAAATTTGCTAGTTAAGGGGATTCCATGAATTTTCAATTTTTTCATTATTCCTAAAACATCTGGATTAAAAAACGACCAAGGGGACTGCCCCAGTGTTTCATAGGAATAGCTTGTAAAATTAAGAGGTTGCATAATATCCTTAGCAAACTCATTTGTTGGTCGCGGTGACAACTCACAAAACTCTAAATGGTCTTGTGTGGCTTTATTCAGTGTAATTATGCAAGTATAAGTTGATGCGGCTTCAAAAATAAGATTTTGGCCAAAACTGAGAATCTGGCTAACGACTCTGTTATCAGACAAAAATCGACGTAATCCAGAAGCAAAATCTCCATTCAGAAATTTGTGTGGACAGATGAAACCAAGAACACCATCTTTTTTTAGCAGCCAGTTTCCCTTTTCTAAAAATAGCATATAAAAATCAAATCGTTTTATTGCACAATTGAAGTGACCGATAAAATACTCGATTTGATGTCCATAGTTTTTTTGAAGACCTTGAATTCGTAAATATGGAGGATTACCCACCACGCAATCAAATCCACCACTTTTGAGAATATCTGGAAAGGCTGACTTCCAGTCGAAGACATTGATACGGAATTCGGTTTCTTCATCGAGTTGCGGGAGGTTCGGTTGATCGTAAAAATCAGGCCCAATGAGTGAGTTTCCACATTGGATATTTTTGCCGAGATCGGGCAGAATACGCTCGCGCTCAGCCAGCCAGTCTTTTTGTTTGACTTGTCCTGTTTCGCCTTCAAGCACTTTGAGTAACAGAGACAGTTTAGTAACTTCCACCGCTTGCGAGTCAATATCGACTCCATAAATATTGTTGAGCAGAATCCGTTTACGCTCGGTTGTGGTGAGGCGGTATTCTCCGTCTGAAGCTTGATAGATTTTAGGGTTTTTGCCTCCGGCATGTCTGCGCATTTTTCCCGGATCGGTTTTTCCGGTTAGCGGATTGAGTGTGTATTGATCCCGATGCCAGTCCATCAATAATTGATAGGCTTCAATCAAAAATGAACCGGAACCGCAGGCCGGATCAAGGACTTTGAGGGTTTCAGCTTGAGAAACCCGAATCGGTTTTACTTGTTTGGGATTCTCGCCGTTGAGCAATTTTCCCAAAGTGTTTTTGACAATGTAATCCACGATATATTTGGGAGTGTAATAAACTCCTCCTGCCTTACGGACTTCCGGTTTTTCATCTATTTTGGCATGATGAGCGGCTGTAAGGCGGATGGTTTTTCCCAAAAATTGTTCGTAAACGTGACCCAGAATATCTGCCGGAAGTACCGAAAATTCATAAGGCGAATCAGGATAATAAAGATGTTTGAGAATTTCCTTGAGTACCTTGTCATCGAGTGAAAGCGAGGGAGTGAGCGTGTCCGGAGATGGTCGGTCTGCTTCAATGGAAAAATGAAAGAGACCGGAGTTGTAGCGTGCGTCTGCTTTACGGAAAAGTTCAAAGAGTCCGGAATAGATGTTTTGTTCTTTGAGCAAATTTTGCAGATTTCCATAATCCTCAGAACCCCGGTCTTCGCAAATCCGCAGAAAAATAATGCGGTCAATAGTTTTTTGCACGGCAAAATTCAAATCACGCACTGACAATTCAGGATTCCGGAGCGCAAAATTTTGCGCCATTTTTTCACGCCAATGTTCAATTTCGCTTAAAAAAGCAGCATCTACTTCTGCGGTTCCGTGTTTTTTACGTGAGGATTCGGCGAACTTGTCGAAGGAGCCTTTGAGAATAGATTCACGTGAAAATATGGATTCAATTTCACCCCATTTTTCTACATATTGATCGAAGCTGAAATAAAGGATTCTGGCCTTGGAAGAAGGATCATTTTGTGTGGGACGCGCCCGACAATCATACACAGCGAATTCATTAAAATTTGAAAGAATGGAAAGAGGTAGTTTGGCCGACCAACCGTAGCGGCGGAGTTGGTAAGCCGGATCAATCTCAGTTTTGATTTTAACTTGTGGTTTCTTGGCCTCCAAGAAGAATTTGCGTTGGCCGCCAATGCGGAAGCTATAGTCCGGAGATTTGGTGGTGCCACCAATTTGAAGTGTGTCTTCGTGGATCACGTCTTTGTAGGCATCGGCGTATCCCTTTTCGTTATCAATGTCCCATCCTAATGCTTTGAAAAACGGATCAAGAAATTCCCGTCGGGCTTCCGTTTCATTGTATTCGGTAGATTTATAGTGTTCCAGATGGAGACTGAAATTATCAACCAAACGGGAAATGGTATTTTGTACAGAATTAGACATGGAAAAAATAAATGAATTTTAAAATATCAAAATGCCACACTTGTTGTAATTTCCTACGAAGTTTCCCTTGAACTGATCGGTGAGCAGGAATCTAATTAAAAATCGTACAAGTTTCTGGATTCCCACGTGCGCGGGAATGACAGCATGGTACTTTAGTCAATTGTGATACTAACTATCAAAGAAATAATCAAGGTTGCAGCACTAAAATAAGGGTTGTTTCTCCGTCGATTTCCTGCAGTTC
>CAJXJG010000262.1 GCA_913054425.1 uncultured Fidelibacterota bacterium | reverse complement strand
CCTGGTCAAGTGACAGCACTTCTGGTTCAGGAAGTGTATTGCCACTGCTTATAAATACCAGATTTTCCGGTTCCCTGATCTCAGATTTTCCCCAAAATTCTACATATTCACCATACAATTCCACATGATCACCCCTTGAAACTGTATAATCAGAAGAAACAATATTAATACCATTATACATCCCCTGTCCTTCTTGGATATAAAAGCTTGTGTCTCCCTCCGCAGTTTCTCCACTAGCCGCAGTGACAATTCCTTGAATTTGAACACTTGTTCCAGGTTCAACAAGCCCGCTTTGGATTTCATTAATTGTTGTCCCAAATACAATTGTAAACGACAACGTTAATAAGATCATTATTTTCTTCATTTTATTTCTCCTGTTATTCATTATTTAATAATTAAAAATTTTCCCTCTTTCAAGGTTCCGAAAGAAGAACTATTAGAATTTTTATCCTCTACGGAGAACAGGTACAAGCCTGATGCGATGGCCTGATCGTGTTGGGTGACCAGGTCCCAGGCATGTTCTCCGCCACTCATAAGGGGAGATTTCCCTTCATCAATGTTCTGAATATCTTCACCCATATAATCCTCATCATGCTGGATGATATCCACCAAATCACCGGCTAAGGTAAAAATACGGATTTCCGCTTTCGGTGGAAGGTTTTGAAACCAGATCATCCGTCCTCTACTTCCATAACCATCCCATGCTGCTTGACCACGATACGGGTTTGGATATACGCTTGGTTCCACTGTCCAGCTTGATTCATCTGGTACAATACCCGGAAAAACATATTTTCGGTTAGCATAAACGGAACTTTCCAGGCTTTCCATATTTGTTTCCGGATCACCGCGATCATAGGCGGTGACCGCATAATAATTCAACCAGCCGTTTTTGACTCCTTCATTTACAAATTTGTACTGATAGTAATTCCCACTTCCTTCCGGATATTCAATTTCTTTGGCACAGCCGTATTCATCTGTAATTCTAACAAATTCAAGACCTGTGTTATAACCAATATCGGGTTTAGGTGCATCATAAACACAGTTGCTATTTTGATCATACCATTCTTCACTGCAAATTGATGTTGCTTCATCAACCCATATTTCACATTCCACAAAATCACTATCACAAATCTCATTCCCATTGCTGTCAATCCAATCCCATGTACCATTATCATTTGTATCAGTCCAGAGTTCTCCCTCATCCCATACTCCATTAGCACATGACCAGAAATCAAGAATTCCATTTCCATTTGTATCAATAATTTCATCACCCACATACGGTTTTACATCAAACTCTCCCAATAACGAGAATTCGATAAATTCTTCACTATTTGTTTTCCGTGCTCCATAAATACGATAGCCTTCAAAATCCTGTTCCCGACTCACCGGATCAATAAAGTACTCAGCATTATTGCTCCAGTAGACTGTAACTTTTTGATCTTCCACATCCACTGCCATGTTTGGCACCGGAGGAGGTTCCGGTAAAATATAACGGGTAATCATACCATCTCCATCAATATCCTCCCCATCATCCAAAATATTGTTCCGGTTCTTGTCCTCACCATCATATGCACGCTGGGCCCAGTCCTTGTTCACATGAAGACTGGCTCTCCGACCCGGGGAATCGCTGGTTCCTTCAGCCCAGTGAGCCGCGACCACTGCAAAAATGACGGTACAGGAGGAATCAGGCGGCAAAATCCAACTCGTAGAATCATTATTTGCCGGGCTACTGCCCAACGGACCGGCAGAAAGCAGAAAGAGCCAGCTGTTGGCCTGGTTTGGATATCCATCACTCGTGTATTCCTCTCCACTTCCCGGCGGAACACTGGTCATTAACTTTCCATACCGGGAATAATCATTTTCCGGCATGGTAAAAGCAGGGTAATCTGAATTGGTGCCGGTGTTCCATATCCATTGGTTATAATGAGCTTGACTATATGGACGGGGAACAGAACTTCCAATAAATGTAAAACCAATATAGGACTCTGCCCAGCCATCATCGCCATCCGCATCATACTGGTAAGCAATATCACGTGTAAAACCAGACCCGTCAACCGTAGTATCGAACCCATCAAGATTATCGTACCAGGAAAAACCCCCGCCCGGCGTATAATAATCGGTGTAGTTGAAATTTGCTACCGAAGCATCAGCCCAAAAACCCGCGTATAGATCCTCAATATCATCTTGAGATTTATTGGTAATAGTATATTTTAACAAGACAAATGCATCGGCAAATGAAAAATTCCAGGCGTATGACTCCAAGTGAATATCAAGCCCCAATGGGTTGTGATTTGTAATATCAGTGTTATCGCCACTTGTCAAACCATAATCCTTAAAATCTGTGATAAAGTCCTGGTGGGAAACGGCAGATGGATTGTAATACTGGGCCATGGGATCTTCAGAGGTGGAAAAAATAGATGACTTAATTCCCATCCCGGATGTAGCAAAAAATTCAAAGCCCTCATCCCCGGCGTCAAATACGCCATCTACAATAGCTGTGGATACCCTTCTCTGCCCATTTACAATTCCTCCTATCCATAAACCAGCATACGAAAAATACTCCACCTGTTCCCTTAGAACTTCTGTGTGTTGTTTATACTGACAGGACGGAAGAATTTCTCCGTTGATTTTATTCCACCCATTTCCCAGCACGCCGAAGTTTGTCACGGTCATTCCCAACTGACCAACTGAAGTGTACTTATCAAAAACATCATCCGCAAACTGCCCGCGGATAGAGATTGCACACAGAAAAAAGATCAAAAGAATATAAATCCGTTTTGCCGGTATAAAGAATTCCATCAGTTTTAAAAAATTAGAGCTATATAATATTTCATGCAGGCGTTCTCCAATTATAGAAATCTGAATCTATCCAAGTTATGAAGCTAATGTTAATAATAAAGACACTTCGAATGTAATTCATCTGAAAATTGACCCGCAATTTACTTTAACAAAAGAAGTTTTCTTGATAGGATTTGATCATCAAACAAAAGCTGTGAAAAATAGACAC
>CAJXJG010000261.1 GCA_913054425.1 uncultured Fidelibacterota bacterium | reverse complement strand
AAAGCAGGCGGGGATAAAACCTCAGCATGGTTCTGAACACAAAGGACACATGGACATGGACCATTCGCGGTACATGGGAGGTGGAATGCATAAAACCTCAGAGGTTGTTTCTTATCCACCAATAGAATTTCCAAAGCCGGGGCAATACCGCATCTGGATTCAGGTGAAAGTGAGAGGAGAAGTGTTGACCGGGATATTTGATATTTACGTTTACCCTCAAATAGTCTCTTAGATTAGGTATTATTCTATATTACCATTTGGTTTTCCCTTAAGTTGAGAGTTAAGAATTAGTAATTTATTAAATACAGAAACATTTATCATCGTCAATCCGGAAGCTGGGGATGGACTGCGGCAATGATCTTGTTAATAATGTTAACAAGTACCGTTGGGTTTTTTCTTTTCATAGAAAAAACCCCCCACCCGTTTGGGTAAGCCTCCAAAATGATTCCTCTGGGTAAATTGAAGAGATGAATAACCCCTATGAAAACGCATTAGATGGTCTTTCAATTGAAGATCCTGTCAAATCATTTTTTGATTGGTGTATTGAGCGGGAGAGTATTAGGATCAAACGTGAAAAAGGGATTCCTGCTCCCTGGACAGATGATCCTATTTTTCAAAAAGGTCGTTTTCTTAATACCTTTCGTGAGGATGACAGGGGTTCAAAGGCTGTACAGAGATTTTGTGCACCACTAAAGGATTTCCTTCCTGATTTAGTTCATGCTTTGTTTTTTGCGAGATGGTGCAATAAGGATACAACTTTAGATTTGCTGGACCCGTCGATTTTGAAACAGACAAAGAACCTAAAAGAATTTTTGCTAAGTAGTGTTCCACAACCCTGGTTTTCTGCAGTATATCCAGTTGTTTCGATGCATTGGGAAGGAAGAGTCTATGACAGGTTTGAGGCCTGTACCGATTTATTACCTGAACTAATCGATTTTCTTGTGAAGTGCATTAAAGCATCAGATGGAAATGTTGTTACTGCAACCAATATGATTAATAGCACATTTGGGATGAGCAATGATTTTCCTATTTTTATGGCGGTCATTGATATCTCCTGGTTTGACCCAGAAACGATAAAACCAGACACCCCTGTTCCATCAGGAATTGGTGCAATGCCCTACTTAGATCGATTGCAAGATCATCTTGGGCTGGAAGATCACCATGCTACCGCTTCGAAAATGATAGAATTACAAGCTCAATATTGGCCGAATTCTCCTCGGAAATTTACACCTGTGGATATCGAATACCTTTCGTGTGAGTGTCGAAAGTATTTTAGTTATGTCAATGGAACAAAAAAGTTTGAGGGGAAAAATGTTTTCACTCCGAAAGGAAACCTCATTTAATGAAGTCGTTGATAATCTTACTCCTAAAGCAATTGTAGAAGAATGGGAGAACTCTACAAATTGAAAAGACTTTTATCTATAGCATTTGATTTAATATGAAAGGTCAATCAATGCGGCTTGCACACACAATGATTCGTGTTAGGGATCTTGATAAGTCTCTTGAATTCTACTGTGGTTTTTTGGGGTTACAGGAAATTCGTCGCAAAGATCTTGGTGATGAGGCTACTTTAGTATTTTTAACTGATGATAGCAAAAATTATCACATTGAACTTACATTTAATAAAGATGGGCGAGATTACACAATTGGGGACCAGTTTGGACACCTTGCATTCCATGTTGATGATTTGAATGGTGTGATTTCCGATATCAAAGCACGTGGATGGTGGTTTCGGCAATCAAAACCAACATCATCATCTCAATATATTTTTATCCATGATCCAGATGGTTATGATGTAGAAATACTTAAAGCTCCATCTTTGTAAAAGTATTTTCCTTAAGTTTTTTAATTTAATCAAGTAAAAAAGATGATTTATGGTATTGCGGAAATCTGTCATTAATTGACGGAGTCAAAAGAATGGAAAAAATAAATATGCGACAGTATTTTGATGATGAGTCATGCGCATATACCTATTTACTTTTCAATCCATATAAAAAATCTATTATTATTGACTCCGTTTTAGAGCAGTTCGAAAGGAATACGGGAATAGTGAAAAACTGGATTTGGATTTAATTGGCATATTGGAAACTCATGTGTACGCTGATCATATAACTGCGGCTTTTACTATAAGGAAAAAAGGAGAATGAAGGCAATTATGGATGAGTGGGAGATCACTACAAATTGATTCCTCTTAGAAAATTGTAGAGATGAGATTAGAGAAAAGATCATGTAATATCATGGTTTTTACGCCGTATATTTACTGTTATATAAGATATTGACGATGAGTTTTAAGGAATTTTTTTTTGAAATGTTAAATACCAGGAAAACACAATGAATAGTTTTAAGAATCGGATTATTCGCGCTGCCATGCTAGATGTTAACTTGTATGAAGAAGTTGAGGCTGACAAAGGGGCAATGAGTCAGGCCATGGGGATTGTTGTTCTTTCCAGTATAGCCGCTGGTGTAGGACTTATTGAAAAAGGAGGGTTCAGCGGGATTTTTACAGGGACGATCGCATCCCTTTTCGGGTGGTATGTCTGGGCTTATCTCACTTACTTTATCGGTACGAAATTTCTTTCGGAGCCACAGACCAAAGCAGATCACGGTGAATTGCTGCGTACTATTGGCTTTTCGAGTTCTCCCGGATTAATTCGAGTATTGGGTATTATCCCAGGACTAAGAGAGGTGGTTTTTTTTACGGCCTCAATTTGGATGTTAGTTGCAATGGTGATCGCGGTCAGACAAGCCCTTGATTATAATAGCACATTACGAGCTGTAGGAGTTTGCGTGATCGGTTGGGTCATTCAAATATTAATCCTTATGTTATTATTTTCTATTTTGGGTGGTGGCGCATAACCTGTTTAATGCTTTTTTTCATGCTACCTTAAAAATAAAAGAAGATTCAATTGAGAAACCAGCAGATTTAATTAAGAATATGACTAAAGAAGAACTGAAAGAATATTTCAACAGAGAATGGAATAAATAAAAAGAGGTTATTATGGAATTAAAAGAACAGATTA
>CAJXJG010000260.1 GCA_913054425.1 uncultured Fidelibacterota bacterium | reverse complement strand
CCTCCTGATAAATAAGCAATCATTGATTTAATTTTCTCCGGAGTAATTCGCTGTTGACATAAATCCAAGGAACAATTAATAAGACAAGTACAGCAATGGACAACCAATGAAATTCTCCATAAAAAAGCGTTTGTTGAAGTTGTTGTATCAACATACCAAAAGGGACATATTTTAAAATCATACCGAAATTTTCAGGGAAGAAATCAATTGAAAAAATCATGCCCGTTCCAAACATCAGATATAAAAGAAAGACAATGAGAACGAAGAAAAATGAAAAAACGCGTGCAGTAAGCAACGCAACGGTAGTAACAAAACAACCCGCCAGTACATTGATGACCAAAATAAAACCAAGTATGATTCCATAATCCACAGGAGCAAATACAATTCCTGTTAACATGGAATACATTGCACTGCCGACACATACAAAAAACAATGATTCCAGGATTGCACTAGTAAGAAATCCTGACAATAATTTTAGTTTTGAAATTGGAGCCAATGTCATGGATAAAATTGCTTTTTTGTGAATCCGATAATCAAACAAATCGCGGTATAAAATGGGTATGATTGGAACAATTCCTATCAAAATGAGCATTCCCGGAAACACCCATTCTTCAAAAGAAATGCTGTCGTTTTGATTCATAAAAATTTTAGAGAAAGGACTCACGACCAGGAAATATAACACTATGGGCAAAAGCATGCTCAAACTTATGGTTGAAACAAACCGCTGCTGAAAGAACCACCAGCGTCGCCGGATAAATGGAATAATCAATCCAGCCCCTTTCGCGCAAATTCTGAGTCCATCAAATCTCTCAATCCTAATTTTTTTATGTTGAGATCCAGCATGAGTGTCTCACCGGCCTTTCTGAGAACCTGGAAAAACACTTTTCTTGATCGTCCGTAAAAATAGAAAATATTGTTCATCCTGCTTGGTGTCACAACAGTGGTTATTGTAGATAATGATTGAAAAAGTTCATCGGATAACTCTTCAAATTCAATTTGGAATTGATGGAACTCCAATGTGCTTTCCAGCAGTTTATCAAGACTCCCATCTAAAATGATTCTACCGTTATGGAGGATTAAAATTCTGTCATGTGCTAACTCGATCTCAGTCAAAGTCTGGCTTACGTAAATAACTGTCTTCTGCTTACGGAATCCTTTCAGCAAATCCCAGGTTTGCCTACTGGATTGTGCATCCATAAAAGCGGTGGGTTCATCAAGAATTAGAATTGATGGGTTGTGAACAAGTGTCCGTAAAATCATTGATTTTTTTAGAATTCCATTTGAAACTGTACTTGCGGGATGATGTAGATAATCCAACAGTGCCAGTTTTTCTGAAAATTCGGCAATTCGATTTGAAATTGTGGAATCGTCTACTCCATACAACAATCCGTTAAAACGGATATTCTGTTCTAATGTGAGCCAAGGATCAAAATCAGGTTCCAAAGGAATAAATCCAATCATGTGACGGATCTCGTTTCGGCGTTTTACGATATCTAAACCATGGATAAACACCGAACCATATTCCGGTTTTTCAAGTCCTGCCAGGACTTTCAACAACGTTGATTTTCCCGCATCGTTATCGCCCACAAAAGCAACGATTGATCCTTTTTCTACACCAAACGTCAAACTGGCTAAAACGGTTTTATCCCGGACTAATTTCCCGACTTTTTTGAGGGTTACGCTTGCTTCCATTAACTATTGAACTTTGTCAGGATGTTTTTCGCAAATTTTTTAATGCGCATCATACCACGTATCACCAACTCCCCAATCCACAACAATAGGGACAGACAAAGGAAGAGCTGATTCCATTTCCGGTATCACAATTGACTGCAGCTTTTCTATTTCTGATTCAGGAACTTCAAATATCAATTCATCATGGATTTGTAAAATCATCATGGATTCCAATTGTTCCTGTTTCATTTTTTTATAGATTGAAATCATTGCCAGCTTAATCATCTCCGCGGCAGTTCCCTGGATCGGCATATTGATCGCCATGCGCTCAGCCGCACGTTTTCGAATCTGGTTCTGGCTGTCAATTTCCCATACCGGGCGTTTTCTGCCTAACATTGTTGTTACAAACTTCTGTTCCCTAGCTTGATCCAGTGTTTTTTCCATATAATTTTTGATGCCTGAATATTGATTAAAATACGATTCTATAATCATCATTGCTTCATCCCTTGGAATTCCTAATTCCTGGCTCATGCGGAACGGACCGGCGCCATACATGATTCCAAAATTTACTACTTTTGCTGTGCGTCTCATCTCTGGCAAAACATCCTCCAAAGGCACTCCGTATACCAAACTTGCGGTTCGGGAATGTATATCTTCTTTATCCTGAAATGCTTTCACCAATTCCGGATCCTCACTCAGGTGAGCCATAATCCGAAGTTCGATCTGTGAATAATCCGCCGAAAATATTTTCCACCCTTTTTCTTTTGCCCGGAATGCTTTTCGTATTTCTCGGCCTTCATCAGTGCGGATTGGAATATTCTGAAAGTTTGGATTCGTGCTGGAAAGTCTTCCCGTTGCTGCAATAGTCTGGTTAAAGGTAGAATGAATCCTCCCCGTTTCCGGATGGATATATTCCTTCAAGGGGTCCAGATAAGTATTTTTCAGTTTATTCATTTTCCGGTATTCAAGGATCATCCCCGGCAAGGGATGATGTTCCTTAAGTCTTTCTAAAACATCTTCCGCAGTTGATCTTTTTTTAATTTTAGGAAGTTCAAGAATATCAAACAAAATTTGCGCCAACTGCTGGGTAGAATTGATATTGAATTCAGTACCTGCTTCCTTGAGTATGCTTTTAGATAAACTATCCAATTTCCCTTCTAAATCTTTCGACATGGATTCCAAATGGGCTTCATCTACAAATGTTCCGGAAAATTCCATTTCAAGCAATACTTCTAATAATGGCAATTCCACTTTGTCGAAAAAATCCTGCAGATCTTTTTCCTTCAATTTATCTTCAAGAATATTGGTTAATTGAAGCGTCACATCTGCATCTTCCGCAGCATAAAATGCTGTTTTG
>CAJXJG010000259.1 GCA_913054425.1 uncultured Fidelibacterota bacterium | reverse complement strand
TTGCCATAGTCACTACTATTATCACCAAAAGTCTTGGTCCACACTGTATCTCCCTCTGAATCTGTCTTGATTAACCAGACATCAGAACCACCATTTCCGAAAGATTCTGTACTACCTAGAAGAATGAATCCACCATCTTCAAGTACCTGAATATCAACTCCAAGCTCCAAATCTGTTCCACCAAAGGATTTTGTCCAAAGTGAATCTCCCTGAGAATTTGTTCTTATTAACCAGATATCCTGATCGCCGTTACCTGAAAAATCACTGTTCCCTATTAAAATATAACCGCCATCTGTCGTTTGCCGCACCTGCCCACCTTGATCAGTATTTGTACCACCAAAGTAGGTGTTCCATTCTATTAAACCTGTAGGATCTATCTTGATCAGCCAGATATCACTGCCGCCAAAACCATACGATTCTGTTGTACCAGAAATGATATATCCGCCATCGGATGTTTGCAGGATATGCCGAGCTTCATCAAATTGGCTGCCGCCGTATTCATGACTCCATTGTTCATTGCCTTCATGATCTGTCTTGATCAGCAAGATATCATCTCCAGTACTGCCTAAGATGACATAGCTGCTGTCTGCTGTCTGTAAAATAGAATATCCGGCATCATCTATATCTTCCGATCCAAAAGTAGCATTAAAGACTAAAAAGTTATTTACTGATAAAATTATTGTTTCACTATCCGCAATATTGCCAGTTTTATCATAAGAACGGACAAATAATGTGTAGTCGCCATTCTCATAATTATTTGTTATCCATGTAAGGGTAAAGGGTGCAGTGCTGTCAGCTACCCCAGTTGAATCACCATTGATCCAGAGTTCAACTTTTTCAACTTCATCATCATCGGTTGATACACAAGCAATGACGACTGTGTCATTAACTGTGGAATTGTTATTTGGAAATGTAATAGAGACGCTAGGAGGGGTTGTGTCTATAGTTTCATCATCCTTCTTCTCTTCGCAGGACCAAAAGATCAATAAAATAATTGGCAGTAATGAAATTGGTGTTTTCATATTATTTATTAATTTACAACATATTATTCAAGAAAGATAAATCCTCTCCATTATAGCTTTATTATGATTTTATCTATAATCTAATAAACGGGATTACCAAGGTGTCTATCGAAACCTAACAATAACATTTCAGTTTTCATAATCTTCAATAGGGGGGCAGGTACAGATAAGGTTTCGGTCGCCAAATGCGTTATCCACCCGACCAACCGATGGCCAGTATTTATGCTCATTCTGCCAATTTCCTGGAAAGCAGGCCTTTTGCCTGGAATACTCATGTTTCCACTCATCAGACATTGCGTACCTTGCCGTGTGTGGTGCATTTTTTAATGGATTATCAATTGGATCAAGTTTCCCGGCCACAACATCATCAATTTCTTTATTGATGGCAATCATAGCTTCACAAAAGCGGTCTAATTCAGCTTTTGATTCGCTCTCTGTGGGTTCGATCATCATAGTGCCTGGTACCGGCCAGGACATGGTGGGGGCATGAAAACCATAATCCATGAGTCTTTTGGCAATATCTTCCTCGTTAATGCCAGATTTATCCTTAATTGGCCTAATATCAATAATGAACTCATGAGCTGATAATCCGCTTATTCCACGAAAAAGAATTGGGAAATGATCTTCCAGTTTTTTAGCCATATAATTTGCATTCAGGATCGCTACCTGTGTTGCTTTCTTGAGCCCGTCGCCGCCCATCATGGCCATGTAGGCCCAGGAAATGAGTAAAATACTGCTGCTGCCAAATGGCGCAGCTGAAACCGCAGGGATTGCTTTATCCCCGCCCGTACTAATTTGAGTATGCCCAGGCAAAAAAGGCGCTAAATGATCTTTGCAAACGATCGGCCCCATACCCGGTCCTCCGCCACCATGGGGAATGCAAAATGTTTTGTGCAGATTGATGTGCATCACGTCGCCGCCGAATTCTCCTGGTTTACATAAACCAACCATTGCGTTAAGGTTAGCTCCATCCAGGTATACCTGTCCGCCATGGTCATGTACAGTTTGGCATATTTCTTTGATCTTGTGTTCAAAAACACCGTGTGTGGAAGGATAGGTAACCATCACTGCTGCAAGATTATCTGAATAAATTTGAGCCTTCTCCTTCAGATCATCTTCTGAAATATTCCCGTGTTTATCGCATTGGATCACCACCACTTTCATACCGGCCATGACAGCAGATGCAGGATTGGTTCCGTGGGCTGACGCTGGAATCAAACAAATATTCTTATGGGCGTTCCCATTGGCTTTATGGTAGGCTCGAATGACCATTAAACCTGCATATTCTCCCTGTGCTCCTGAATTGGGCTGCATTGAAATGGCATCAAAGCCTGTGGTTTGCATGAGCCAGTTACTCAACTCTGTAATAAGTTCATTATACCCACCTGTTTGTGCTTCGGGTGCAAAAGGATGGATATTTCCAAACTCCGGCCATGTGACAGCTTCCATTTCTGTTGTTCCATTCAATTTCATAGTACAGGAACCCAGAGGAATCATACTAGTGTTCAGTGAAAGGTCTTTTGACTCTAAGGTATGAAGATACCGCAACATTTCAGTTTCTGATCGGTGAGCATGAAAGACCGGGTGTTCCAAATATGATGATATCCGAATCAGGTTAGCAGGAATGGTAGAGCCTACCTCATCTATTTTTTTTGCTCTGAATACGGTTAAGAGTTCATTGATGTGGGTTTCTGTTGTTGTTTCATCTAAGGAGATTCCAACTGTGCCATCTTCAAAATCCCGGAGGTTCAATTGCAGTGCTTCGGCTTTTTCTTTCCAGCCATCTACCTTAAATCGAATCGTATCAAAAAAATCATTGTGAACTAATTCATATCCGGATTTTTCTAAGGATGTCGCCAGTTTAGCTGTTAAAAAGTTAACCCGTTCTGCCATCTCTTTTAATCCATTGGGGCCATGATATACCGCATACATTCCGGACATGATCGCCAGCAGAACTTGAGCTGTACAAATATTGGATGTGGCTTTTTCCCGGCGAATATGTTGTTCCCGAGTCT
>CAJXJG010000258.1 GCA_913054425.1 uncultured Fidelibacterota bacterium | reverse complement strand
TCCAAAGGTTTTGAATAGAGGGGGGCTGACAGGTGGACTTGGACCTCTTCCTCCTCCAAGGTCAAAACTGGCTAAAAGTGCGGATAAGACAGGATCTGCAGCTACAGAATCCATAAGAGTATTAATTTCAGTTGTATTCAACGCAGGCGGCAATTCCCCGGTGTCTTCAATCGTAGCAGTAATTGATGCTGTGAATAATGCTACAGTGGCCGGATCAGTTAACTCCCCGCCTCCACCTAGGGTAATGAGCTCTGTTTCGATAGCAGTAACTGCTGCTGCACTTGCAGGATCTTCTGTAAGAGATTCAGAGGCTGTGAAAACCTGATCTGCCTGTGATCCTTCTTCAACTTCACCAGCGGTAATAACTGCTTCAACACTGGTATTTGTTTCGGCGACTGCTGGCGGAATTTCAATCGGTGGTGCAAATTCTCCTGTACCTCCTGCACTTAATTTACAATCATCATCAGCGGTATCTATTAATCCGTCTCCATCATTGTCTACATCATCGTTGCAGTTTGTTAAATAGTATTCTCCAGTTCCGCCTGTGCTTGCGTCGCAATTTGGATCTTCAAGATCGGTGAGATCATTGCCATTATTATCTATATTATCATCACAGCCAGGTAGAGCCGGTGGCGATGGCGGTGGTACTTGTTCACCTTCACCCCCTTCGCTTAACAGGCAGTCCGGATCATCACGATCAAAAAGAGTATCGCCATCATTATCTTCCCCGTCATTACAGTTAGGCAGGTAAGATTCTCCCAGTCCGTCCCCAAGGCAATCACCTATATCATCTGCATCTGTTAATCCGTCGCCATCATTATCTATACCATCGGCGCAATTGGTTTTTGTAGCTGTTGGTGTTTCACCGGGTCCACCTACAACGCAGTCTGTATCTGCAAGGTCGGTGTCTCCGTCTAAATCATTATCAATACCATCTTCACAGAATGGTGGCAATACCGGAACTGCTGTAAAATTTTCACCTGTCCCCCCATCGCTCAATCTGCAATCAGGGTCTAAAAGATCAATGAGAATATCGTCATCCGCAGTGCCAGCGATACCATCTGTACCGGTGGAGTCATTATTTACGCCATCATTACAATATGGAAGGTAAAATTCTCCCGTGGCTTCCTCGTAGCTTCCGTCACCATCCGTATCCTGGCAGCCTGAATCTGCAAGATCGGTGAGTCCATCTCCATTATTATCAATACCATCCGTACAACTTGGCGGAGCTGGGGTGGGTTCTATGGTAAAAAGTTTATCTTTAGATACATCGCCAACGCTTTCAAATTCACATCCATTCGATATAAAAATGACTGCCAACATAGGGATTATGAGAAGAAAAAGTTTATTTTTAAAGTATTTCATAGTGTATTTCCTCGTTTGATTAATATTATTTAACTATTCAGATAAAAATAATTTAGGATTATTTCTTATATAGGAAGGATAGGTCCTCTTTTGAAAATGTAACACAGACGTCCTGGTTTTTGGAAATCCGCCTTGTGGATTATCGTGGTAAGATATCCTCCAAAAAAATCGTTTAAAAGAATTCAGGATTACTGCGTTATTCCGGGTTTGGAAAAAAGGAACAGGAAGATCAAGCACAAACCCCAGGGTGAAATTTGAAAATTCATCACCTTCATTCCAGCGCGCATGGAAGCCAATGTCTGTTTCCCGGAAAGAGCGGGTTATTTTCAGCTCTGTAAGTGATTTTTCATCAAGGTTTTTTCCATGTCCAAAATTTATATGTATATCCTGCTTGTTGAAACGATAGCCCAGGTTTCCCCTCCATGTGAATTTCCCCGAACTGGCAGAATGATAGCCCCAGACACCGTCAAGATAATCTAAATGTGCAGTGTAATCCAGTTTCATAGAAAGATCTATTTGTCCGTCAAGGTAAAATTTAGTGGTCTCGTTTGAAATGCCATATCGATAAAAATCCCGATAGGATCCACCTCTGTGTTCAGTTTTCCAGGGAAAGGCACCCATACTTGTAGATGTCCAGAGAAGATTCTTCGACTTATTTGTGTAGTTTATATATGCTGCTCCCAGTTTGATTTGTTTTGTTTCCTCATGAAACTGGTAATAGAGAGGAAATATCCCTTCAAAAACAAATTGGGTTCCTTTTCCAAAAGAATAGGCTACTTTGGGAATTAAATTCAATTTCCAAATTGCAGCTCCCTGATTCGTGTGAAACATTGCTTCGATGCCCGGATTAATTGTGATTTCCAGCCTTTTTGACGATGGGTTTAACACTGGTTTATTTTCGTACTCATCCCAATCTTCATGACCCATGTCAACTGATATCTGGGAGGAAAAAGTTGTGTTGTCTGTATTTCCCTTCAGAAAGGAACTGAAGTCATCCAGGTTTATTCCAATGGTGGAGAGGGGGATCTTTCTGTGCAAAGGGGTGAGGGTAACACTGTCAGCAATATCCGCATACAGGATTGTCTTCAATATACTGCCCATTGCGTTCATTTCTGACCGGTAAATCCTGTTTTCATATGCAATTTTAATATGCCTGTTTTCCATTGTTATTTGGAGGTTTTCAAAGCCCTGTTTTTCAATAGTTTGGATAACACCGTCAGAGCTTTCTATGGATTGATTACCGATCATAGGAGTTATGATGAAAAGAGATAATAAAAAATTCCTCCATTTATTCATCCTCAAATAATTCTTCTTCTAAAAGCTCTTCTTTGTCCGATGGAAACACATAATTTAGCTGCAGGAGAATTTTTGGTCCCGACAATGAAATATTTTCTGATACTGTTTCGGTAGCAAGTTTATGCTTGTGGCTTCCTAAAGCCAAGTGAAACTCTGCACCTAAAGACAGCTGATCTGTTAGCGGGCGATCATAACCAACCAGAAGATGATACATTGTCCCAAAGCCGGAACTCTCTGTTGGTGCTCCTGAATCTTGAGTTTGGGTAATGCTGATCTTATTAGCCCCAAGGCCTGCTCCGACATAGATGCCAGGGAAGACCAAATCAGAAAGTGAGTACGCTACGGTAATATTTATTGGTATGAGACTATACTCAATTTTTTCCGTTCCACTTGTTCCTCC
>CAJXJG010000257.1 GCA_913054425.1 uncultured Fidelibacterota bacterium | reverse complement strand
AATAAGAATTTCCAATGGGAATATTAAAAATTTCTTTTGGTTTTTCTTTCCAGGTCCCATTATCCAAAAGCAGTACTTTTTGACCAGTTTTTGTCGTGCCTTCCCCAATAACCTGCGCTTCCTGGGGAAGAGAAAAAGAACACATAAATATAAGCAGCAAAGTAATTTTAAAAACTGATTGTCCCATAATAAGATTTCACTTTCCTTTTTTTTGTTTTATTTTTTCCAAAACGTTTCCAAATATAGTTCATACTCAATACAAGCATTTAGGCACTAAGAAAATTATCTGTCATCTGTTCTTATTGTTCTATTAAACAGTTTTAATGTATTACAAAAAACTCTTGTTGTGCAATTTATTGTAACCAATCTAAAATATAATGAGGAATATTTTCTGTATTACAAAGTCATTATAGAAATTTCTTAGGTTCACTAATTGAAAAAAGAAGCAAAATTTATGCTAACAATCTACATAATTTTACATTTTAAAGCTTTAATTCAAAAAAACCTGTTTTCTTCTTCAAAATAAATATTTGGTGCAATTATAAGACTCAAATAATTAGTCTATGCAGGTTCCAGAAAAAAAATTACTAGAACGTGTAAAAAATTCCAATAAAACTTCCTTCAAGGATCTTTATTACAGACACCAGCCAATCCTTTTTCGATACGTCGTTTACCGGGTTCGTGAAAGAGAGATCGCAGAAGATATTGTTCAAGAAACATTTGTTCGGATCTGGAACAACCGGTCTCGTTTGGATTCTAGCAAGTCGTTCTTTTCCCTCATTGCTAAAGTAAGCAACAATCTCTGTTATGACCATTTTCGTCATCAAAAAGTCAAACTACAGCATCAAGACAAAATTCCTGGAACGCATAAAAAAAATAAAATAAATCCGGAGACAGAACATGAATTGAGCGAGTTCAAGGAAGAAATCTGGAGTGCAGTAAATGATCATTTACCTGATAAATGTCTTGAAATCTTTTTGTTAAGCCGTAATGAAGGGAAAACAAACCAGGAAATTGCTGATCTCCTCAATATATCAAAACGAACAGTTGAAAATCAACTTTATCGGGCGCTAAAAATTTTACGGAAAATACTGAAGAATTATCTGTAAGTAACAAAGTGGATTCATCCGTTATATGCACAGAAAAAGAACATTTTTAAGAATACAATGAAATCATTTGACAAAAAAATAAAGAAAGAATTCAAATTACTCTGGGAGATGAGTTCCCAAATACAATTGCCGGAACCGCCTAATACCAATAATTCCTGGATGGAATTGGAACAGCTGATTGAAAGAAATGAAGTGAAGCAGAAGCTTTCTCCGACAAGGATTTATCCCAGGTGGAAATTTTTACGTCAACCGCGTTTTGCATATGTGATAGCGGCAGTATTTATGCTCACATTGCTTAGTAAGCCCACTTTTTTATGGCTGACTACTGAATCAGTTATAACGAACCGCGGTGAACAGTTTTCTTTTGCACTGCCGGATGACTCCAACATTCGGTTGAATGCAGAAAGTGAACTCACTTACCGGTCATCCTTTAATGAAAAATCCCGCCTGGTTACCTTAAGTGGCGAAGCATATTTTGATGTGCAATCAGGATCACATCCTTTTATCATTCAACATGAAAATGTATCTATCCAAGTGATAGGAACTCGATTTAATGTACGTACAATTGAGAATAAAATCGAAGTAGCAGTGAATGAAGGAATAGTGCTGGTTTCAAATGAACAAACTGGCGCCAACCCCATTCATCTAACAAAGGGCCAGTTTATTTCATTCGATAAAAAAGAATCCCCTGGAATTCCGGAATTAATTAAATATGATGAATATCCCGGATGGATCTACAATAAATTTATTTTTGATCGGGAAAACCTTAGCGTCGTTTGCAAAGAAATTGAACGTAAATTTGACATCAATATTGAACTTGAAAGTGATGAATTGGAAACAATAACCGTCACTGGAGTTATTGATGCAAAAGATCTAAGCCGTGTCTTGCATACGCTTTCTTCGCTAACAAATCGATCTTACAAATTTGACAATAAAAGGTATACGTTTTACTAATTTTTTTCTCCTGAAAACAGGATTATTCCTGTCTTTTTTCCTTTTAGTTTGCAACACAGTATTTCCCCAAAACCCTGATGAAAGTCTATCCTTTAACTATAAGAATTCGTCTCTAAAATCTGCCCTAGACTCCCTGATACATCAGCACCACATCGTAGCTGTATATCAAGATCGTCATCTAAAAGATAAACAAACCTCAGCCCAATGTTCAGGCTGCACAATAGAAGAAGCTCTGGATGTCCTGCTTGCAAAGCATAATCTGAGCTGGGAAAAAATAGGTAATCAGTATATAATTTTCACACCGGATCCTGAAGAGGAAATTTACACAGTTCATGGCTATGTTCGAGATTATATTTCCGGTGAATCTATTCCTTTCGCGAATGTATTCTTTATGAATACGTCCACTGGCGATATTACCAATCAAAATGGATATTTTTTACTGAGAGCGCCAAGAGGTGAACATACGCTTCAAGTATCTTATATAGGCTATGCAATGGTTAGAAAAATCATAACGGCAACGGAAAATACACTATCATATTATTTAATTGAACTTCACCCCAAAGTTCTCAGAGGAAAGGGGGTTACCGTTATTGGTGGTAACCTTGAATTTATGAATCAACCCATTAAATCCGGGCGGATATCCTTTTCTCCCCGCCATATTGCTTCCTTACCAAAACTGGGGGAAACAGATGCATTTCGATCCATGCAATTGCTGCCCGGTATTCATATTGGAAATACTGGATCTGCGGGACTATACGTTCGCGGAGGAACACCGGATCAAAACTTGATCCTTCTGGACGGGATACCTATCTATCAAACTGATCATTATTACGGTTTTTTCAGCACTGTTAATTCTGACGCTGTAAAGGATATCCAAATTTACAAAGCTGGATTCCCCGCAAAATACGGCGGCCGTACATCCAGTGTCATTGAAATCACCGGAAAGCCGGGGAGCACTAAATACAAACGCCTGAATATATCCGCAAATTTACTCACGGCAGG
>CAJXJG010000256.1 GCA_913054425.1 uncultured Fidelibacterota bacterium | reverse complement strand
AGGTTGAAAAGAGCGGAAGCTCAGGCATCCCCTCTTCAGTTGTCCTCCCTGTGTTAGGAGAAACAAAACGGGTATATTCCCCAATGGGTTCGGTCTGGATATCACCCGGGACAAACTGGATTATTGTGTGTCCATAAATTGATTCTGTTAACTGAAACAATTCTGAGTGAACAATTCTTGGAAAACAAAACAAGGAGAAAAAAAGAACTAGGGTAATCAGTTTATTCATATTTAGCCTTTAGGGAGTTTATTATTTAACTATATTTTCAAAATAATATAACGAATAATCCTATCCATTTACTTACAATTAGTATATTCTTTGATAAGGTATATAAAAATACTACATTCGTTTTCACACTTTGAATAGTGAGCATATTATGTCACTACCATTACAAGAAGAATTAAATCATACAAAGCATGTGTAGAGGCTGTAATACCGAAACCCCTGAAACAAAAAAGGATTCCTAAAAATAATCCTGCCACAAAACGAATAAGAAATAATCCAAGATCAGGCTGATCTCCAAGAATACCAATAAAATGAAATAAAGAAAATATGACCGCTGAAACTACCACAGCTCCAAATTTTCTGCTCCATTCCCTCCATTGCAACACAAACCCGATCAGGTAGGTAAATCCGCCAATAAATAAAAGTCTAAAAACGAATTCTTCGTAAATCCCTGCACCAATTGATAAAACCACTTTTTGAATTAAGAACCGGGTATTTGGATTCATCAGAACTATTTGATTGCTGAAATTCATGATCCAGAACAAGCCCACTGACCATAAAACACTTTCAATTAACATGAAAAACAGAAAACCCGGATTTACTTCTGTGATATTCCATCCTTTCCGTTGAATGATAAAAACAAGAAAAAAACCGAATAAAAGCATAAACCCAAATCCATAAATACCAAGCAACCCGAACGTTTCAAGAACATTGCGCATGAGAACATCTGCTCCATTGCGAAGCTGTGCGATGTCTTTGGAAGAAATAATAAAGAGACCAAACTCATATACTAAAAATAAAGGAAGCGTAAAAATATAACTATATAGAGGTGAACGGGAATGCTGGATGTATTTCAAAAGAGTATAAATTTTAATAATGGGTCATTGAATCCTGTTCAACATCTTTCACGATACGGTTTTTGATTTTCAATCATCCGTAATTTGAAGAACCGCTAGCAAGGCTTCCTGGGGGACTTCAACCTTTCCTATCATCTTCATCCGTTTTTTACCCTTCTTCTGTTTTTCCCAGAGTTTTCTCTTCCTGGTTATATCCCCTCCATAGCATTTAGCAGTCACATTTTTCTTTATAGATTTCACCGTTGCCCTGGAGATGATACGATTTCCCAGGGAAGCCTGAATTGACACTTCAAACATCTGTTTTGGAATGAGTTCTTTTAACTTACTGCAGAGAGCCACCCCCCGGCTGTACGCATTTTCCGCATGGCAAATCGTTGACAGAGCATCCACAGGCTTTCCATGGATAAGAATATCCAGTTTTTTTAAATTTCCACTTCTGAAATCGATAAAGTTATAATCAAATGATGCATATCCCCTGGAAATAGATTTTAATTTATCATAAAAATCAAAAATGATCTCGCTCAAGGGAAATTCATAATGCAGTTGGGCTTTTTCAGAAGAAAGATAGTGCGTTGTTTTATAAATCCCGCGTTTCTTTTGGCATAAGGTCATGATACCTCCAATGTATTCCTTCGGGGTGATGATTTCCCCTGCAACAAATGGTTCCAGGATATCAATTATCTTCCCGCCTTCGGGCATTTTAGCAGGTGTATCTACTGCGATTAATTCTCCGTCTTTTAGTTCAACCTGATACTGAACATTTGGTGTTGTTGTTACTAATGATAAATTGAATTCCCTTTCAAGGCGTTCCTGGATTATTTCCATGTGGAGCAGTCCAAGGAATCCGCAACGGAATCCAAACCCTAGCGAATCACTTGTTTCCGGCGTGTAAATCAAGGAAGCATCATTTAATTTCAATTTATCAAGAGCAGATCGTAACTGGTCGTAATCTTCGGATTCAGCCGGATATAGTCCTGAAAATACCATCGGTTTGATTTTTTTATAACCCTCTAATCTTTTAGATGCTTTGTTCTGTTTAACTGTCATCGTATCCCCGGGTTTAATATGATCCATATCCCGAATATTCGCGATGACATACCCAACATCTCCGGAACGTAATTCCTTTGTTGGTACATGCTTCAGTATAAAATGTCCAACTTCCGTGATCTCATAGCTATCTTTGTGAGAGAAAAATTCTGCAGTCATTCCCGATTTTATCACACCATCAAAAACACGAATATAAGGAATCACACCGCGGTAATTATCATACATAGAATCAAAAATCAAAGCCCTGGCCGGATCATTTACTTTATCGTTTGGTGGTTGAATACAGTCCACAACTGCATTAAATATTCGATCTACGCCCTGCCCTGTTTTTGCACTGATCTCAATAATTTCTTCTGGACGACATCCCACCAAATCAATAATTTGATCTCTCACCTCTGCAACCCTTGAGCTCTCAAGATCCACTTTATTAATAACCGGAATTATCGCCAGGTTATTCTCAACGGCTAGATATGTATTGCTGACGGTTTGGGCTTCAACACCCTGCGCAGCATCAACCAATAGAAGTACACCTTCGCAGGCAGCGAGCGAACGGGAAACTTCGTATGAAAAATCAACATGACCCGGAGTGTCAATCAAGTTGAACGTATATATCTGGTTATCGGAGTGGTGGTACTTCATCTGAATGGGATGACTTTTGATGGTGATACCCCGTTCCCTTTCCAGGTCCATGCTATCCAATACCTGTGCTTTCATTTCCTTTTTTGACAAGGTGTCTGTTTCTTCAAGCAGACGGTCCGCCAGGGTTGACTTCCCATGGTCGATGTGAGCGATAATACAGAAATTCCGAATATATTTCGTAGACATATGGTAAAATTACATTGAAATTCAGGTTTAAAAATTGAAGTTTATCATAAAATATTATCGTAAGTTACATTTATGAACGAAAATCAATTGTTTGCAAAAATTTTGGAATTGATGA
>CAJXJG010000255.1 GCA_913054425.1 uncultured Fidelibacterota bacterium | reverse complement strand
CAGTAAATAAGGTTGAAATAGCTTCGAAAATGTTACTTAAATATTTATACATGGCTTATCCTACAAGCAGGTTCCAGATACCAACACCAAAAATATTTACAAATGATATGGGCAGTAACACTTTCCAGCAGACACTCATCAATTGGTCTACGCGCAAACGGGGAAATGTCCAGCGAAACCAGATCATTAAGAATATTAATGACATGGATTTACCTATAAACCAGAAAAGACCCCAGGATGGGCTATCCATAAAACCAGGAATCGGACTGTTCCAACCACCCAAAAACGCGGCTACAGCTACACCACTAACCACAAACATATTAGCGTATTCGCTCAAGAAAAAGAAGGCGTAACGCATACCGGAATATTCAGTAAAAGCTCCGGCCACCAGTTCAGATTCAGCTTCAGGAATATCAAAGGGTGTGCGGTTACATTCTGCGACACCGCTGATAAAAAAGATGAAAAATGCGATAAAGGTAAAGGGGTTGTTAAAAATAATCCAGTTGGGTAGAAATCCCCAGATTATGCCTTGCTGAGAGACGATAATGCCCTGCATGCTCAACGTGCCTGTGAGCATCACAATGGGTATGATCGACAGTCCTGCTGGAATCTCATAGCTGATGATTTGCGCTGCTGAACGCATAGCCCCATACAATGACCATTTATTATTCGAGCTCCAGCCAGCCAAAATAATTCCAATCACACCCAAAGAGCTGACCGCCAATATGTAGAAAACACCAATATTCATATCAGCAACAATTATTTCCTGGCTGAAAGGAAGGGCTGCAAATGTAATGAATGCACCTACAAAAACCACGAACGGAGCCAAAATAAATAATTTTTTATCTGCTGATTCAGGTATGATATCTTCCTTAAGGATAAGTTTCAATGCATCAGCGACGGGCTGAAGCAATCCCCATTTTCCGGCGTGGAGGCCAACTCCCTGCCCCATGGGGCCCACCTTATCCTGCATGAAAGATGATATTTTTAACTCACCGTATATGGCGACAAGGGCATAGACTGCGATAAAAAGAAATACAGGAATAGCACAGATCAAAACAGCAGTAACAAACGTGATGACCGGCCACTCGGCGCCAAAGGGAAACCAGTTGATTAAATTATCAACTGTCATCGATCAATCTCTCCCAGAACAATATCAAGGCTGCCCAGAATGGCAATCACATCAGACATCATCCAGCCCTGTGAAATTTCACCCAAAACACTCAACGCCGTAAATGCAGGTGAACGCATCTTCAAACGGAAGGGAATCGGTGAACCATCGCTGACTATATAATAGGCCAAATCACCGCGAGGTGATTCTGTTCGTTTATAAATAAAGCCCTTGGGCGGGCGTATTTTTTTTGGCAAAGCCTGATGCACGTTACCTGCAGGTATTGTCTTTAATGCTTGGCGAACTATCTTTACGCTTTGTACCATTTCCTGCATGCGTACATAATAGCGATCCCAACAATCGCCCACTGTGCCCATGATACCAGATCCAACCGGGATATCGAAATCAAATTTTTCATAGATGGAGTAAGTTTCGTTTTTACGAATATCCCATTTCACTCCAGAGCCTCTTAAGTTTGGCCCCGACACACCATAACTGATAGCCACTTCGGGTGGCATTACTCCTACATCCGCTGTACGTTCAATAAAAATTTTATTGTAAGTGAGTAATTCGTTGTATTCCTTGATTTTTGGTTCAAAATAATCCAAGAATGAATAGACTGTTTCAACAAATTCGTTTGGAAAGTCGTGGGAGACACCACCGACCCATATATAATTGTAGAGAAGTCGAGCACCGCATAATGCTTCAAATATATCCAGGATTCGTTCGCGATCGCGGAACATATATAAAAAAGGTGTAAATGCACCTACATCCAATCCGTAAGTACCCAAAGCTAATAAATGGCTGGCGATGCGGTTGAGTTCGGCAACGATCACACGAATATATTCTACACGCTCAGGAACTTTGATCTTCATGAGTTCTTCGACTGCTACAGCGTAACCAAAGTTATTATTCATGGAAGCGATGTAGTCACAGCGATCCGTATAAGGTATAACCTGATCGTATGTCACATTCTCACAATGTTTTTCAAAACAACGGTGTAGATAGCCGATGTAGGGCTCCACTTCCGATACAATTTCACCGTCCGTTTTCACTTTCAGACGCAATACACCATGGGTACTCGGGTGCTGGGGCCCGATGTTCAAGGTCATTAGATCGCCGTGTACTACTCCCATCCTTCTTTCACCTTGGGCACAACGATGCCGTGATATGTTTCCTGGGTTTCATAATCCTTTCGCAATGGCCACCCTTCCCAATCCTCTGGGCATAGAATCCGGGTCATATTGTGGTGGCCCTCAAAAACGATGCCGTACATGTCGTATGTTTCCCGCTCAAACCAATCACCAATGCGCCACACTTGTTCAACCGAAGGAACTTTTGGATCATTTCGATCTGTTTTAATACGGATTTCAATTGCATGGTAATGCGTCATGGAATGCAGGTTATAGCGTACTTCCAAGGCTTCACCTTCACCAAAATCAAACCCAGTAATGCACTGCAATGAATCAAAAAGCAGATCAGGATTATCCTTTAAATATTGTGCAATCTCGAACCAATTTTTCCCATTCAGCTGGATATATTCATTGACATCTTCAGAATCTATTGAACCGGAGAATTTCTTTGCCAAGGCTTCGGCCACTTTTTGGTTCAATGATTTTTCGGTCGGGGTTGTATCCGTTTGTGCTGTTTCTTCGGCAGGAGCTGCTTCTGCTGCTGCAGTTTTGGATAACCGCTTGGCTTTTATCAAGGCGGCTTTTGCTTTGGAACGGGTGACACGATCTTCAATATTATTGATCGCATCCATGTCCCCCCGAAGTGCTTTTTCGACAACTTCAGCAATATACTTATCTTGGTCTTCGCTCATGCAATCTTTTTCGTCAGGGGACGTTCTGCCTGAATTTTTTCCTGAAGTTTTAAGAGGCCTTCGATCAGTGCTTCAGGGCGTGGCGGGCAGCCGGGGACATACACATCAACAGGTACAACCAGATCCACACCTTTTAAA
>CAJXJG010000254.1 GCA_913054425.1 uncultured Fidelibacterota bacterium | reverse complement strand
GTTCTTTTGGTAAAATCACGGTTATCCGACATTGAATTGTTCAATAAATTCCGGCATCAAACCAAACTCATTTTCCAATTCTTCCGCGATTTCTTTGATCATTTGTTTTCGCTCTTTGTAAGGTAAAAACGCGCTCTTCATAGCTGTGATGGTGAACTCCCGGAAATCATGTAATCCGAACCCGAATAATTTATGCGCCAGTAAAAATTCTTTAGTCAAGGTTGTATTAGAAATAAGCCGATTATCGGTATTCAGTGTAACTCGAATTCCCTGATTGTAATAGTATTTTATGGGATGATGCTTCAGGGAATGGACGGAACGGGTGTGCCAGTTTGATGTGAGGCAAATTTCTAGGGTTATCCTGTGGTCGTTTACATAATTCATTAAATCTTTATCTTCTTTCAGGCGGGTGCCGTGACCAATTCTGTGAGCCCCGCAATAATGAATCGCCTGATGAATTGACGCAGGTCCAAAAGCCTCCCCGGCGTGGATCGTTGCGTTTATGTTCATATTCCGGATTGTATAAAATGCCTCACGGTGATCTTTTGCAGGAAAATTTTCCTCAGCGCCGGCCAAGTCAAAACCCACCACTCCTTTATTTTTATATTTCAAAGTTAATTCTGCCAATTTCATGGAAGTTTCCGGAGAAATATTCCTGATTCCACAGACAATGATCCCGGATTGAACTCCGAAGACATTTTTGCCTTTTTTTAATCCTTTTTGAACAGCTTCAATAGATTCTTCAGGGGTCATTCCTCTTTTTGTATGTAAAACTGGAGAATAACGAACTTCAATGTAGCGTACGTTTTCTTTCGCAACATCTTCAATCAGTTCAAATGCGGTTCTTTCCAGGCTTTCAGGAGTTTGAAGAACGCTCAAAGTGATTTGAAACCGGTTTATATATTCTTCCAGACTTACTCCTTTATTTCCGATAGAAAGTATTTTTTTCAGATCGGTGGCATTTTTTTCTGGAAGAGAAACTCCATTTTTTTCAGCAAGAGAAACTATTGTTTCAGGCCGGAGGCTGCCATCCAGATGACAGTGCAGTTCAACTTTAGGAAGTCTCTTAAGAATTGTAGCGGATACTTTCATGGGTTATTTTTTAGTGACAACTTTGTAAAGCCAGAAAATAACACCGATAAAAACAATTGGACCTAACATTGAAAATCCGTGAATGGAAGGCCACCAGTCTTTATTACCTGTGAGAAAAATAGGCAGTGCAACCAGAATTCCCATGAGCGCTTCTCCGGTTATGAGTCCTGATGCCAGCAATAATCCCTTCTTTTCCCTGGCTTCACCTGCTCCGGATTTTTTCCCAAAATGATTGATCATCCCACCAATAAAAATGGGAACTGTCAATTCGATGGGAAGATAAATTCCTACAGCAACTGCAAGGACAGGAATTCGGAAATCCGATCCGATTTTTTCCTGGCGGAGATCCATCAAAATGAGAATAACAGCGATGACAGCACCAATTGAAACAAATCCCCAGGGCAGGTTTCCGCTGAATACACCATCAGCTACAGATTTCATCAATGTTGCCTGGGGAGCTGATAAAGTTGGAGAACCAATCACATAAGCGCTATGGAGAATGTCCAGGACCAGGCCTAAAACCACTGCGGCGCTGAGGGTCCCGACTACCTGCATGACTTGCTGTTTCCAGGGCGTTGCGCCCAGTATGTAACCGGTTTTTAAATCCTGAAGGTTATCCCCGCCGATGGCAGCCGCGCAGCACACCACTGCCCCAACCATGATGGCGCCGGCTGCTCCCACTTCAGAACCGGTTCCCAGCAAGGCCAACAGCAGAAGGGATGAAAATAGAATTGTAGCGATGGTGACACCGGAAATGGGATTGTTGGATGATCCAACCACACCGGCCATGTATGCTGCCACTGCGGAAAAGAGAAATCCGAATATCATCATGACTATAGCGAGAATGGCTGCAATTCCGACGGATTTGATGATTCCCAGGTATAAAAAAAATACAGGAACAAGCAAACCAACTAATGCCATGCCTACATAATTGATGGGGAAATCCTTTTCTTCCCTGGGAATGTCATTGCCTCTATCTTTTTGACGTACAGCCTCAAGACTGGCTTGAATTCCGGCTACCAGGGGTTTGAACAGTTTTATCAGCGACCAGATTCCTCCTACTACCATTGCACCCACACCCAGATATCGAATTTTACTGTTCCAGATATTCCAGGCAGCATCCATTGGTTCGCCTTCAAATCCGTATAGGGCGGTATAAATGGGAATTGCAATTCCCCATGAAATCAAGCCGCCCGCAACTACTAAAATCCCGATATTACGTCCCACAATGTAGCCAACGGAAATGAGGGCTGGGGAAAGATTTGATCCCAATCCAAAAATTGAGTTTCCAACTGTAACTGATTTCTCTATTACAGCGTGCCACATGCCAAAGCCCTGCTCTGCCACTTTCATTAAACCACCAACCAATCCTGCGACTGCGATTGTTTTCAATCCACTTTTAGCATCGGCAGAATCGCTGGAACGGGCTTCGTCGCCTGCTTTCAAAACTTCCGCAGTGGCGATTCCTTCCGGATATTTAAGTTTGGCTTCCACAATAAACGCCCGTCGAAGGGGTACAGTAAAAAGAACTCCAATCAATCCGCCGATGGCGGCAATTTTGGCTACTTCCATGTAATTGAAATCCTGCCAATACCCCATCAGAACCAGAGCGGGGATGGTAAAAATGACACCCGCCGCCAGTGATTCTCCCGCCGATGCGGCGGTTTGGACTATGTTGTTTTCAAAAATATTGGAGCGTTTAAACATGGCCAGAACACCCATGGAAATAACGGCCGCCGGGATTGAAGCAGAAACGGTCATCCCCGCAAACAGCCCGAGATAAGCATTGGCACCGGCAAGGATGATTGACAAAACTATTCCCAGGAATATGGCTTTGAATGTTATTTCAGGAGGATGTGGACTGGTCATTTCAGGTTCCTGTTTTACTATTTTCGACAATTGAAAGGGTGAAGGTAGATAAAAAATAATCATGTACCCAAACAAAATATTCTTTATCATGACAGCTAAAATTCGAAAAAAGTT
>CAJXJG010000253.1 GCA_913054425.1 uncultured Fidelibacterota bacterium | reverse complement strand
GCCTATGATGGTGGAGCAGATCCAAGAGTGATCGAAAGTCCTATTAATGCATATACAGCGATCCCAAGGCCTCCCGGCGTGGGGAGTGAATTGGTTATTTCATCTTCAGATGATATTGCCGTAACCCATACTGCAGGTTCGGCTGGCGCAACTGTGCATCCCACGGTTGTGGATCCATATCTCCTGACAGGTAATAATTATTCATTCGAAACAACCACCCTTATCCATGGGTCATACGATATTGATTCCGTAAGCTTTGATGCCAGCAGTTTTATTGCAACACTGGCTGGGCTCACGGGCGCATCCAGCGACCAATTTGATGTAATAAACGTTGCTGACAACACCGTTGCTGGCGACACATCCATCACATTAGATGTTGTTATTGTAGGTGGTGATGTAACTAATGCAAATCTTACCAGTACTTTGCTTGGCTCTTCTGATACACTTACTGCCATTTTAGGAGCAACGGTCACCATGGAATCATCAGATGGATATTGGGAATTGTACGAAGGAGATGATCTGCAACTTTCCGGAACAGATTTTCCAGTAACAGCAGATCATTATACTGTGTTAACTGAGGCAAATAATGGGATACCGCCTGATGGGTACTATATCACAAATACTCTGACAGACGGATTTATTTTTAATCTCCAAAATCCAATTTGGTTTCTGAGCGCACCCAGATCTCACGGCATGACCGTTGATAGTGATACATCGACTTCTTTCAGCTTTAATACCTCCGGTCAAGGTGGATACAACACCATGGGTGGGTGGCTCCAATATCTTCATGAACGATATGGGCTTCCTGAGCCCAGCGGGTCTGCAGGATTTCCGGATCTCCAAAAGGACTTAAGATATATCTTTTCAGAAGAAGGATCTGTTGCTTCCTACATTAATAATAGCATTCTTCAAAACCCAGCCAATCAAGACACCTTTGTGACAGTCCCCTTACAAATATGGTCTATTGAAGGGGATGACAGTACTAGATTGGGTGTTTTGGCTTACGGGCTTGCAGGAGGATTTCCGGGTTATACGGTAACAGCCTGGGACATTGAAGGCGAGGATTCGGTAGCGGTTAGTTTCGAATTTAATACGAACATAGCCTACATACCGGTTTATGAAGAGTATGATCTAACCAAGTATAATGCTGCTGATAGTCTTTATGGCTATCACCCTTTTGATGATGCTGCAAAATTCGGTTGGATGATCTCTGCTACTTCTTCCGACGCAGGAGAATTTGAGTTTGGGAATGAATATGAATTCTCTTTTGATAATCCAATTGTACAGGGATCGGATACCTATACATTTACCGCTACAGGTCAATCATCTGCTGCCAGTACAAAAGATCAAATGGAATTGATCAATGTTTTCCCGAATCCCTATTTCGGGCAGAACCCTGAAGAAATCATTCCGCAAAATCGGAAAGTGTATTTTACGCACTTGGGTGTTGGAACGACCACCATTCGAATTTTCACCATATCCGGTGACCTGGTACAAACCATTGAGCATGAGGTCGTGAGCGAAAATGCAGCAGAGGATAGCCGTGCAATCTGGGATTTGAGAAATGATAATGGTATTCCCGTTGCCAGCGGTGTGTATTTTGCCCACATTACTGTGCAGGATGCCAGTGGTGATGACATTGGTGAAAAAGTATTAAAACTGGCCATCTTCCAACCGGAAGAACGACTGGATGTATTCTAATTAATTTATCCAATTGTGGAGAAAATAATGAAAAACTTTTCTAAGATTATCATGACCAGCCTGATCTTATTCGGGGTGGTTCAGACAACCGTATTCGGGGGCAGTAAAGCCCGCCGGGGTACGGCCGGGGCTCAGGAATTACTCATTCCCACAGGGTCTCGCGGTACGGCCATGGCCGGTGCAAATGTATCATCCATTGCCGGTGTGGAAGCAGCCCATTGGAATATTGCCGGCCTTGCGGGCATGGAATCCAATGGAGAGGTCATGTTCTCGAACAGTAACTGGCTTGTGGATGACGTTGGTGTAAATTATGGGATCATTGGTGTCTCTAAAGGGCAAAATTATTTTGCATTCTCACTAAAGTCATTTGGCACCGGTGAGATCCCTGTTACCACCGAAGAACAACCCGATGGCACGGGTGAATATTTTTCACCCCAGTTCTTTACATTGGGAGTATCCTATGCCCGCAGAATGACTGACCGGATCAAGTTTGGGACACAATTCAAACTGATCAATGAAAATATCATGCGTGAATCAGCTACAGGCATAGCCCTGGATGCGGGTGTACAATATGAAACAAATGGCGGCATCCATATTGGCGCCTCTATAAACAACCTGGGGAACAGTATGCGATTTTATGGATCTGACCTTGAAGAGTTTCATGCACCGCAGGGTACAGTACCGGGCACGCCTCTTGAACCAAGGGCTATCAATACGTCCCCCTTCGAATTGCCCACTACTTTTGAAATGGGTGTGGGGTATGAGAAAAAAATGGGTACCACTGACCTATTGCTGGCAGCATCATTCTTAAATAATAATTTCTCATTTGATGAATTCCGTTTTGGCGTTGAAGCTAAAACAATGGATATGTTCTATGTCCGCGGTGGTTTAGCTATCGCACAGGACCCGGAGCCCTTTGGTGATGACGGTATTGAAGGCACGGATGATGACAGCGAAGATGAGGAATTTGAATATCAAACAGACGAATTTATCTGGGGACCTTCATTTGGCTTTGGGGTGGACTTATCCAAGGTTTTGGGTGTAGGTTTAACAGTTGACTATGCATATAGAACCGTGGCGTATTTAAACGGCGTTGGCTGGCTTTCACTTAATTATGCATTTTAATAAAAACGCTAACAATGATAAGAAGGGAAGAAGTAATCCCCGATCGGGCTTCCCTTATCATATAACACAAAAAAAGGAGATCATATGAAAAATAACGTGATCAATTTAATAGGTCTAATGCTCTCAACGACACTGCTTTTTGCGGTTGGTGGTACCACCAATATCCAGAAAGCGGGGAGTCATGTTGGGCAGCATTATGCTGAATTTGGTAGCACAGGCGAAGCTGATGCTTTAACTGGCCCAATTGTTCTGACAACTCAATTCAACAGGAATTTTTCCCGAGAT
>CAJXJG010000252.1 GCA_913054425.1 uncultured Fidelibacterota bacterium | reverse complement strand
CCACAAGCAGTACGTCGCCTTGCTGGTATTTTTGTTTCATGATGTGTTTTCCTTTTTATTTATGGTTAACACACCAGGTAGGTCTATAAACGAAAAAAACCGCCGGGCATCAGGCGGTTTATTCTTATTCCCATTTTCCTGGGCACATCTACCGTTTATGGATCAAACCACCGTTGCCTCAATTTATCTCGGCTCGGTTGGCGACTCTGAAACTTATCTCAGAGCACTCCTGATGCTGTTTAAATTTACGAATAATTTATCGAATAAAAAACACAAGAATGTGGGGCTTCTTATTAGGAATATGTTTTAAAATCTTATAGAGTATTAGAAAAACCCACTCCATTATTTTGGATTCTTAGCTGTTAAAATTCTAGCGATGCGCCATTTGTCAAATGGCTTAAAATGGCTATCTATAGTTTCTGTTACACTTAAAAATTGAATGCTTGGATCAGATTGTAGTATATACTCATGGCTACTTTCGACAAGCTTAATATTTTGTTTTAATAAGGTATTAATGGCATCCATAAGACTATGGATATTTTCTAAGCACTATTATATTAAAAAGCCAATGCATACCCAAATCTACCCAACATCCCACAAACAAAAAACCCCAGGTGGCCGTGGTTTGATATTTTTTAAAATCTAAGTTACTATTTTGGAATTCCTGTTTTTATAGTAGCCAAACCCCTCGTAACAAATGACCAAGTACCGCCAAGCTCATCATGCCATTCGTTTTCATTAGCCCACCAGCCATATAATAGATGATACCATGCTCGGGTGGCTTCTGATGCGATATCTTGTGTCAAGATAATTACACCAACATTCAAATGTTTTGGAGCATCTTCATATGATGGTACTCTTGGACCAAATATATCAATCATTTCTTGCACACCAAATTCAACAATATGGCCATATTCGGATTGATCAATAATATTATCATAACAATATAATCCAGCTGCGCCAGCGGTAGCATTTAAAGGCTCACCTTTACTATCATCCTGATAAAAACAATCATCCAGATTTATGTCTTTTTCATCAAATAAATAATATCTTTTATTCGCTTCTTCTGGAGATTTAAATCCCAGCATATATAATAGGATGTCATCATAACCTTCATTTTTTATGGGATTTCTGGGAACCATGGTAAATGTTCCATCATTATTACTTTCGATCTGTACTTCTTTCCATATTCCATTTTCATCTTTTACTCTGACAGAATTAGGCCAACCTTTCTTCGGATCCCATAAGGGTCCGGTCATAACGTTGGAGACGGTTGATGTTGAATTAATATGCATCCGATCTTGTGAATTCCAAGATAAACCTTTCCCCGGAAAATCTGCCTTAGAAGGACCTATGCCCATCCAATGACCAAATTCATGGTTTAATTCGTTCATACCCGATGAGCCATTCCAGATATTCCCTTTCAATCTAGGATAGTCATTGCCACCTAGAAACTTATAAGGGCAACCAAAATCCACATTTTCATATTTGTAATCATTTGGTTTTTTCCAATTATCAGTCCACATACCTGTACCGCATATGGGATCACCATAAGTCATAATACCTTGAACATCATCTCGAATTCTAACATAACTGGCACCACTAAAAGGCACATCTGGAACAAACACAAGATGATCAAAGACATCACCAAATTCTATAAGAACTCTCATCCCAGCTATACTATTATTTGGATTATGTAATTCCCAGTTACGTTTTTGGTATACATAATTGTACTCGTCACCCAATGCATAAAATAACGCATACTTTGTTCCAATTAAACCGTCCCCAAAATCTTCGTATTGGACTGTTCCGCGCAATTCAGAATTAATTACTAATAATTCTGCGTTTGAAAATTGAAATTTTGTCACTTTATTACTAAATATCTGCCGGGAATTAAAATCAACTAAGTCGCCGGTAGACACACCTGATCTGGAAAATAGGCCATCTCCGGCAATATCATCTCCGTGAGTTCCATTATCGTAAAGTTCACAATGCGGAACTGAATTTTGTTTTGTAATAATTTTAAATGTTTCACCTTCAAAAATAACATTTGGATAAACGGCAACTTTGAATTCAGGTAAATTTTTATAAAGATATTGTAATTCCTGCTCTGATTGAAATGCATAAGAATCTCCTTTGAGCTTTCCTCTTCTCTTGTTCAAAGTTTTGATCATCCATTTTCTTGAAAGATCCTTTCCAACCCATTCTACTTTCACTGTGTAACCAGTTTCTCCCCAGTAAAGATTCGTAGGATCCCAAGCATCACCTTCTCCATATACCCAAGCACTCCATTCGTCGTTTGGTTCCTTTTCCTGAATTACCCACCAATGTCTTTCTTCCCAGAAAAAAAGATAATTCCCTTCGCTATTGGTAAAAACGGGCCTTTCACCGAAAGTTTTATCAGTCAATTGGTAATAACCATTGAAATGAATTGGTTCTATGCCACTAACCTTTAAAGTTGCATTTTCTACAAGAACAGGACGAATCAAGTAAAAATTGAGATCCCAACCTTTATTCCTAGACATTTCATAATAGGGATTATCAGTCCCTATTTTTAATATATTATTTTGCTGGTCAAGATAAAGTTTCCATGAAACATTCGCTTCATTAATCCATCGAAAATGATCACCTTCAGCAACTATTTCTCCAATATGCCATTCATTTTCTATAGGCAAACGATGGTATATTCCTAAAAATCCTTTATCGTTTTCTTCAAAACGCATTCCAGTTTTGGGATTAATTTTGTAATAAATTTCATTATTTGCCTTGAATCCAATGAAGTCCTGCCCCCAAACCAAGCTAATAAAAAGTAGTAACGATAGATACCTAACCATACCCAAATCTACCCATCATCCCACAAACAAAAAACCCCACGAATGTGGGGCTTGAAAACTATAATAAGAATGAAAGTGCACTATATACCATTCACCCTACCCCCCTTGTTCCACTGTTGGTGGGGTTGACTTTCGTTGAAATTCCAGATTCCCGATTCAGTTGTTCAAGCGTGTGCTTGACATCAACGGAGTGTGTCAGCACACTTACATCTAATCCCTGCATATCCCCACATAATAGTGAGGTCATTTCATTAATTGAGCTAGTCTTGTTTTAGTGCAT
>CAJXJG010000251.1 GCA_913054425.1 uncultured Fidelibacterota bacterium | reverse complement strand
TACTAACGGCACTGGTGGAGGTGCTTACTTTACTTTCAGCTATTGTCGGAAAACCATTGCCTTTCTTTTAATGTCTGAAGCGGTAACCGTAACAGTCTTCCATAATATGACGATGTTTTTTGAGGCTCATTCAAGAATGGTCGATACGATTATTGTCGGGATTTGGTTCCCAGAGGCATTAGTTTTTTTAAAGTTAAATTGATAATCCATGATAAATATAATTGTGCTTTTAAACAAAACAATTTTGTAATGAAAAATTTTCGTTATTTTCTGTGCACTTTTGTTTTAATAATTTTCTTTGAGTCAACCCCTCATGCTTCAGAGATTTACTCTATTATCTATAAAAAATGTCTCTCCTATACTGGCCTGATCTTTGATGTTGATGAGAATGAAATTCAATTACTTGATAAGAATGGTTCTTTTCGAGTCCTGCCAAAAAAAGAAATAGAAAGTGTTCTTATTTTCAACACCGTAGAAAATCCAATCCCACGAATTGACTTTCTAAACAATCTAAAAGTTCCTCCAAGAAAAGTAACAGTTCAGGGAAAACCGGATTTCAGTTTCATTGGCTGGCCTATTCGGTTTTTTGAAGATTTGATCGTTTTTTACGACATAAACGGTAAAACACATCTGGTCAATATTGACCAGTTGAAGGGTTTTAAATCAGTTGAATCTATCATTTACGCTTCAGAAATATTGCTACAGCATACACCCTACGAATTCGGTTTTGGCAGCAATATGCCGGAGTGTCAAAATACCAGGGAAAAGACTACTGACACCGTTCAACCAACCAGAATGCTGAGCGATAAAATCAGTATTTCAAAATTTCTTTCGGTTTTTCAGAAAGGCTTCCATCAGTTGAACCGTTTTCAAAGCAGAACCTATTTTTATGCTCGACCATATCTTTATGACCGCCAAACTAAAATTGGTTTCATTATGGAAAGAGATGATTACAAGGCTGAAATCCCGATAGGACTCCCTCTGAACTTTCAATGGTCAACCGGCAGAAATTTTGGGCCGCAGGGGACTGTGACTTTAGGGGCCAGTGATGTTGCTCTGCTTCCGAATGTTGAACCAGTGTTGGCTGCACAATTCTCTGGGAAATATCATTTCCTGTCTCTTTCTTTTGCTGCAAATCTATGGGCCTTTTCCTATGGCAGCGATTACATCATCAAGCGAAGAGCTGTATTTAATGATTATTTTTCAACATATGATCCCCAGGAAGCACTGGCTCTATCCCAGTTCAATCAAATTGCAATAACAGGCTTTGACGTGGGAAGTTATTCAGTTTCTGGAGGATTATATTATCCAATCATTGCCATTCAGGGTAACAATATATTCCGTGAACTTCTTTCTGAGGAGTCAAAACCAGTTGCCAGTATAAAATACACAACTGAAAGAACAGAAGCCCAGGTCATACTTTCTTCGATGAGACTCAAATCGAGCCATCCATCTGAAACCAATATTAAACTGATTAGAGCTGAAGAAATGGTCAACGAAGTCAGTATCACGCTGCAATCCACAGATTTGATAAACCAGTTGGAATCATTTGATTTGAATTCCCAGTACCTGAGAATAAATTATGTTCATGAATTATTCGAAGACATTCATTTTGGAGTCAGTGAAGTATATTTCGCGGGCCAGTACGACGAAAGATTATCCGGAGAAAACTATCAGTTGAAATTCGATCAACTGATTACATCCCTGAAACTCAAACAAGTCTTTGAAGATTACGTTTCTCTCAAATACAACCTTAACTATTTCATCAGAAACTACCATTCCCAAGCAGCTAACGATAATAATGAATCTTCTAATAAAAAAGCTTCATTTGCAGTCGCGATTGAATTTTTTCTCTAGCATCTGCAAAAAGTTTTTCTTACTTTCTGTTTTATTAATTACCGGACAGCAGGTTTACTGTATCAATATCTCCTCAGTCTATTTTTCTGCCTGCATGAGGGAGAATGGAGTTATCATCAGTGTTGACGAAAATAAGATTCAATTGTTGACCCTGGAAGGAGACATACGGAACATACCACGTTTCGACATCATCTACATCGCATACTATCCAATAGGAAATATCCGTATTCCTAAAAATATGGGAGCAAAAGATTCAATGGTTATTACTATCAAAACTTTGTATGAAGGGGAAGTGTTTGACCTGGTAAAAGGATGGATGATTGATCACTCTGAAGATCAATTCTCTTTCCTTTCAACAACCGGGACGCCAACTGTAGTAGATACGGAAGATATCTGGGATATTGAGATTACTCATCTGAGCCAAAGTATTAATGCAGAACCATCACTTTCATCACCATATGAATTTGTTCATCCCTACCCTTTCATGGAGTGCAAAACAAAATCAGAGTACATTGGGGCTGACAATGAGTTGAAGCCCAGAATATATCCTCAATACCTGCTATCGGAACCTCTTCTGATCAAGAAAGAGCTGGACCGATTGAAGAAAGGCTATGACCGGCTACAAAAATATGATGAAAATAAACGATTTTATCCTGTCCCAAAGCTTTTCGGTAATGACACATCTCTTGGAATGTGGGTCAACCTGGGCAGCCGTTATGGTTCATCCAGAAATAGAAACAATAGTTTTATTCCCTTCATCAGGAGTGAGCTGACAGAGGGACCCTTCGGATTTCAACGTGTACTCGTTACCGGAGTTGCCCCGATGAATTTCGGAATCCACGAAGAACCACTGTTTCAGGCTTCCTACCAAATGAAATCAAGCTATGTTCATTTTTCCATCATGGTGGATATTTCACGTTTTAATATCGGGCAGGAAAAATACAAATGGTCTCCTGATGAGATGGAATCTTATGATGATCGGGAAAACGAGATCCACTCAATTTCAGGAGGTTTTGATTACGGAGAATGGTCTGTGGATGTCTCAATTATGAATTCTGTCTATTATGCCATCAAGCATGATTCCCTATTCCATAAGGATGATATTGAAATGAGCAAGAATGGAATTTTTTACCATAACCGATTTTTCCGGATAGAATTTTTTCAGGGATTTGGCATTGATAAAAAACCAGAACCAGTTCCATTGGACGGGGCAAAAAACAAGTTTGAAGAAGCTGCGATTGAAGCTTATAACGAAAGTCTTCTTTCAAT
>CAJXJG010000250.1 GCA_913054425.1 uncultured Fidelibacterota bacterium | reverse complement strand
TATAAATATAAGTAGCTATAAAGAATCTGATAGTATCTGTTAGCCTTTTGGCTGCAATTCTAACGGGCCAGTCATCGATTGAAGTACCAATTGGTGCATCCATAACCATCCCAACGGATGCTTATATATGTGCAGGCACAATCACGGTGAATGGTACTGTCACTTATACTGGATCCAGCCTTTGTGTAGTACCCAATGCCCATTTGATTGCTTCAATTTTAGAGGCCTCAGCCACAAACGATAACGGTTTCTATAAAATCGGTGATGAAATATCTGTTACTTTAACATTTAATCGGAACGTAGTTGTCACAGGCACGCCTCAGCTAACTTTAGAGACAGGCGATATTGATGGAATTGCAAATTATACTTCTGGGGATGAAACAGTAACGCTCACATTTAATTATATTGTTAAAGAAGGTGATTCATCACCTGATTTAGAATATGTGAGCACCACTGCGCTGTCTTTAAATGGCGGTTCTATTAAAAGTTTGTTTGATAAAGATGCTGAGATCACCCTGCCTGAACCTGGCGCAACAAATTCTCTGAGTTCAAATAAGGACCTAGTTGTTGATGGTATTATTCCAACCAGTGGAACAATGAATGATGGAATTGGTGGGGACATTCAGTATTCCAATTCTTTATCTGATCTCTCTTTCAATTGGACTGGATTTGATGATGCAAACAGCAGTGGAATAAAGCGTTATTTTGTTGCCTTAGGCACAACTTCTGGCGGCACGGAGATCAAACCTTTTGAGGATGTTGGGCATGTTTCAAACCATACATTTACTGGCCTAACCCTTGGCCATGGCTCCACATACTATGGGGCGGTCAAAGCCGAAGATAACGCAGGCAATGTCTCTATAGTTTCAGTGACTAATGGCGTCACTGTAGATATTTATGCAGGTCCGCCAAGTATCACCACAATTACACCCGGCGAAAGCAATCTGTTAGGGTTAAATACAAAGCCGACCATTTCGGTAATTTTTTCAGAACCGATCGCTAACCTTACTCTTGATATAAACTCTCCGTTAATGACAATTAATTATTCTTATGAATTGTCATCTGCAAACTTAGATATTTCTATTCTTTCAAGTTTAGCCAGTCGGGACGAGGTCACGCTTACAATGAGTAATGTGACTGATCTTGCGGGAATAATTGTGGCGGAAAATTTGATCATATACAATACCGCTACACTGGCTGATTTCAATGATGACAGCGATGTGAACAGTGCTGATCTTTCTGAATTTGCCGCTGCATGGAACAGCAAGGATTTTTCGAAAGAACTGGGCCCTTCAACGGGTACAGTACCCAACTTAATCCTCAATCCCGATGGGAAATATGACTTGGAAGATGTGATGGGATTTACCCGCATGTGGCACTGGTCTCGAAAAAACGGTTCCAGTGGCAAGATATTAGCGAAATTAGGTGCCGAATTAAATTACGAGCAAAATGGTGCTAAAATTTCAGTTCAGTGGCCTAAGGGAGCAATGGCGGGCCAGCTAGACTTTCTTTATGAACCACAATTGGTTACTATCAATGAGGCTATAAGGTCAGAGGCATCTAATGAAGTGATACAGCTTTTCTATGAAGACACATTGCAGGGTGTTACCGCATTTGCATTTGCTAACCTAAAAGATCAAATTCAGAATCAAAAAATCTTTGGTACTAAAGTGGTGGGTAAAGCGGCAAGACCCGTTAATCTGATCTATCAATTTTATGATTCTGAAGGGGAATTAATTGGCCAGGGCACGGAGTCCATCATGCTTAAGGCCGTGCCTGAAGAATTTGCTCTGTACCAAAACTATCCCAATCCATTTAATCCTGTGACCACCATCAACTACGATCTGCCGCAGCAGACACATGTAAATCTGCTCATTTATGATATACTTGGGAGAGAAGTGGCCACGCTGGTAAATAAAGATATGTCTGCAGGTTATCAATCCGTCATATGGAATACATATAACAACATGGGTATGCCTGTATCTGCTGGTATTTATTTCTATCAAGTCCAAACAAAAGACTTTGTTAAAACAAAGAAGATGGTGTTGCTTAAGTAGTTCTATACGGTTAACAATTAATTTTTAATTGCATTTTGAATTCATTGATATTTTTCAACCGAAAAACATGGCATATACTTAAACTTATAGGGGTAGGCATCAATGGATTTAACTCACCCACATTCTACGGCAATTTTTAGACACAACACTCTATTGAGAGTGTAAGGGTTATATAATAAGATATGGGAGAGACACACTTTAAACTGCCGCTTGAGTATGTTGTCGATGATTTTATCTTATATGAATATTTAAATGTAGATATCACCCTTCAAGAAAAGAAAATGCTTTACTCAACTATTCATTTATCTCAATCAGAGAATGGAGATGTAAAAGAAAAATCTCCTTTCATTTATATTGAAAAAGGTGACTACACTGATGATTGTCATAAATATCACTCATGTATTGAACATAACAATGAGGAACTGAAACGAGCATGGAAGTTATATAAAGATATAAATCGAAAAAATTTCAGTGCTACATCTCCAAAAATAGAAAGCCTTTTATCCTACCTTGAGAGTGTGATGGCTATTTATGAAACTTGGTTTAAGAAATACGATTTCCAGGATCAATTGCAATTAAATAGATTAATACACTCAAGTGATTATAGATCTGTTTCACTCAGAGGAAAAAAATATAATTTGAGTGAATCACAATCACTTGTTATAAAATATTTATATGAGAATTTCCTTCAAGGAACACCTCAATTAAGCACTGATTCTATCATTAATAATTTAAATAATGAACGTGGTACCTTTACAACCAGGACACGATTAATAGATGTATTTAAAAATAATAAAGAGGCATATAATTCTTTAATTAAACCAGGAACTATCAATGGCACTCGAATAATTAATATTTAATTTTACTATTTACCACCCCTGGTACCACCCCTGGTACCACCCCCAGTTGCTTAATATTATTCATAATAAATAAGGAAAAAATATTATGAATAAAAAATACAAATCATATATGTGGCGAGAATTACCTACAACAGAAGGTGATAAAGTATACAGAATTCAAACAAATGATTCAAAAGTACATAGACGAATGTACCAACGGAATGGATTTAGTTTAG
>CAJXJG010000249.1 GCA_913054425.1 uncultured Fidelibacterota bacterium | reverse complement strand
CGGGACAATCATGGTGTTTCTGGGTGTTGTGCCGCTGGCTGTGGGTGCCTTCGGTAATTACATCCTGCCTCTGCAGATTGGTGCGCCGGACATGGCTTTCCCCCGGTTGAATATGGCCAGCTACTGGGTGTATTTCATTGGCGGCACTCTGATGATTATCAGTTTCTTCCTACCCGGTGGAGCAGCCCAATCGGGATGGACATCCTACTCACCGCTGGCGGATATTAATACCGGACAAACCATGTGGCTGGTGGCCATGCTCTTTATCATTGTATCTTCTCTATTGGGTGCTATTAATTTTATTGTAACCACAGTACAGTTACGAGTTGCAGGTATGACCTGGTTCCGTTTGCCCTTTTTCGTTTGGACGCAATTAATTACAGCCTTTCTTTTATTGCTGGCCTTTCCCAGTTTGCAGATTGGTGCTATTATGCAATTATTGGATAGGGTGGCCGGCGCCAGCTTTTTTATTCCTGCCGGGATTATTCAAGGGGGTAAAGTTTTGGAATACTCCGGTGGCGGTAATCCATTGCTCTGGCAGCACTTGTTCTGGTTTTTGGCGCATCCCGAAGTCTATGTACTTATTTTACCTGCAATCGGAATTATTACTGAAGTTGTAACCAATAACACACGCAAACCACTCTGGGGTTATCCAGCCATGGTATATTCACTCTTTTTTATTGGGTTCATGTCTTTTTTAGTTTATGCCCACCATATGTTTATAACAGGTATGGGTACAGCAGTAACAACTTGGTTTCAAACAACAACTTTGATTATTTCCATCCCTTCAATTATTTTCCTTGCCGTAATTGTATTTACGTTATGGGGTGGCTCCATTCGCTTTACCACACCCATGCTCTTTGCTTTAGCTTGGGTACCCATGTTTGGTATAGGCGGGTTGACTGGCTTACCCTTGGGGCTTGCACCACCGGACATTCATTTACATGATACATATTATGTCATTGGGCATTTTCATTATATAGTTGCTCCCGGTAGTATAATTGCATTTTTTGCAGGGATTTATTACTGGTTTCCGAAAATCTGCGGGAAAAAACTCAATGATAATTTAGGCAAAGTTCATTTTTGGGGAACGATTATTGGGATGAATTTGACTTTTGCACCAATGCTTGTTCAAGGAATGGCTGGAGTTTCACGACGTTTATACGATGGCGGATTAGGATATGACCATGCGCAACCTGTGTTATTTTTGAATGAATGGATGACATGGGGTGCTTGGATTATCGGAATATTCCAGATTTTCTTTATATTAAATATTGTATTAACATTAAGAAAAAAATCCAGATCGGAAGAGAATCCCTGGGATGCAACTACACTGGAATGGGCAACGACTTCTCCTCCTATTGCACATGGGAATTTTATAACTGAACCCTTTGTTTATCATGGCCCCTATGAATATAATGTGTCAGTAAATGGACAAAACGTACCGTATTTACCCCAGCATAAAAAAATGGATATTGAGGATTGACTCGTGGAAATTCCTTTTACAGTTTCTGAACGGCCCGATACAGGATTGACTAATCCTAAATTTGGTATTTGGTTATTTCTTGCGTCTGAAGTCATGCTCTTTGGTTCGCTATTTTCATCTTATATAATTTTGCGAACCGGATCACTGGACTGGCCAGTACAATCTGATGAATTAAATATCACAATTGGTGCTATCAACACAGCAATTTTAATTGCTTCTAGTTTAACTATGGTTTTGTCTTGGACTGCATTAAAGGAAAAACAATTCAAGCGATTTAAACTGTTTATCGGGTTAACAATTTTATTTGCTGTACTTTTTCTTGTATTGAAGATTTGGTTAGAGTACATACCGAAAATTCACCATGGTCATATTTTATCTACAAATACCTTTTTCGCCATGTATTATTTGATGACTGGGCTACATGCATTGCACATTTTGGGCGGAGTTGTGGTAATGATATTTTTCTGGGGGCCGGGTAGTAAAATGTGGCAGACCAACCCAGATCAATTCGTCAACAGGATAGAAGTCGTTGGTTTATACTGGCATTTTGTAGATCTGGTATGGATATTCCTTTTTCCAACACTTTACTTATTATGAATAATTTAGAAAAACCTTCGTCAACAAATCATAACAACCGTTATATCATCATAGGAGTATCGTTACTTATACTAACCATACTTACCGTTTGGACATCTTATTTTACAGCAACAGTTGGTGTAAGCATTGCTATTGCGTTGGCAATTGCCACATTGAAGGGTTCGTTAGTTGCGAGTTTTTTCATGCATCTCATAACAGAAAAAAAACTCATTCTTGTCATTTTATTTTTTACAGTTATATTTTTTTTCGCATTAATTTTTCTGCCTTTCAGTGATACAATGAATAATGTAGGAATTCCCAATGATTACTAGAAGAGTGAAATGGTTGTTTTCATTGGTTTATTTATGGCCACATACAGCTAATGCATGTGCTGTTTGTTATGGAGCTACCGAATCTAAACTTGTTCACGGTTCGACTGTTGGGGCAGTCTTTCTGGTAAGTTTGACTGCGTTGGTTTTATCATTTTTTGGATATCTTATTTTTTATATACGAAAAAAATCAAATTTGAATAACAATTTAAAAATAAATGGGAAACGAATATCTTAATGGATATCATCGCATGAATACCTCTGATTATGGATATTGGCTGCCCAAAGGAGCCTCTACTTTTGCACCAGAAATAGATACTACATTATATCTTGTCCATATACTTATGGTAATAATGTTTGTTGTTTGGGGTATCTTTTTCATCATGTTTCTCGTGCAGTTCAGATCAGGGAATGAGAAGAAAGTTGTACATAGTGGCTATCCCAAAGTAATTGTTCCTATAAGCATGATTGCTTTCGTTGTCATTTTTGATATGTACATGCTTTTTGGTCATGATATTCCTTTTTGGAACCATTTGAAAAAAGACTTTCCAGATGCTGAAAAATCCACTGTAGTACGTATTGTCGCCCAACAATTTGCATGGAATGTACATTATCCTGGACAAGATGGAAAATTTGGACGTTCTCGTCCTGAATTGGTAGATGAAAAAATAAATCCAATCGGTTTGGATTTTGATGATCCTTATGCTAAAGATGATATAACAACAGTGGGTCAATTACGTAT